>JADZDV010000040.1 GCA_020850915.1 Chloroflexota bacterium
ACGTAGCTGCGCAGGATGATGTTCCGCCGTGACAAGCGCTCCGCCAGAGTAGCGGGGCACCGGGCTCAGGCCGAGGATGGCCGTGCGATGCTCGGCCGGGATGACCCGGGCGTTGTGCGAGTGCAGCACGGTGTTCGAAAACGCCACCGGGATGGCTCGCAGGACGGCGAGGATGCCGAGCAGCCAGATCGTCGGCGCGACTGCCATGCCGGCCGTCACGACGGTGCCAAAGAGCATGGCGCGGGTGGAGATCGTCGCCTCGTCGACGCGGTGGACCAGCCGCCCAACGGCCCAGGTGGCCGCGCCAGTACAGGCGCCGTAGATGCCAAGGACCCAGCCGATCGTCGACACCGGGTCGGCGGCGAGCTGGGTGATGCGAACAGGCAGGTAGGCCTCGACAATGCTGGCGGCCGCGCGCTGGCTGAAGGCACAGATGAAGTTCCAGCGCACCGTGTCCAGCCGCCAGGCAAGCCTGACCACTTCGGCGGTCCGCCGCAGCACCGAGCCCTCGCCCCTGGGGGCGACCGGTTCCGGCATGAGCAGGAGCAGCACCAGGGAGCAGGCCATCATCGCGGCGGCGTCCGCCACGAAGACCCAGCGCAGGCCGACGTATGGGATCGCCAGGGCGCCGAGCGGGGGGCCGAAACTGATCCCGATCGGCATGGCCGACTGGACCAGGGCGATAGCCGGGCCGAGGTGACGGCGCGGAACGAGCATCGACTGGACGGCGACGATGACCGCCAGCGTACCAGCCCCGAGGCCCATGACCGCGCGGGCCAGCACGAGCAGGTTGACGTCTGGCGCCCAGGCCATCAGGAGCAGTGAGATGGAGTAGGCCACGTAGCTGCGCAGGATGATGTTCCGCCGTGACAAGCGCTCCGCCAGCACGCCCCAGAACGGCGTCATCGGCACGGCCATGCCGGTCGAGACGACGGCCAGCAGCCCGGTCCAGACCACGACCTCGCTGGGCGTCTGCCTCAGGCCGTGCAGCAGCAGGGGCGTGAACGCCTGCGTATGGCCGTCGGCGATGGACTGAAAGATGGAGCAGACAAAGAAGAGCGTGTTCGCCCCGCGCCACGAAAGCCGCCTCACGCGGGCTCCGTGCGGGCTCTTACTTTATGGGAGCTCTTGTCATCCTGAGCGAAGCGAAGGATCACGCCGTTGCGAACCGCCCACTCGGAGCGGGCGATCCCTGGAGCCGTAAGGTGGACTCCGCCCACCATTCCCTGATCGTCCTCAACGCGGAGGCGGTGGGCAGGGCCCACCCTACGACTGGTCGGCTGATCCGGTTCCATCTGGATGTCTCCTACTGCGTGATCCTTCGCTCCGCTCAGGATGACAGGTGGGATGCTCAGGATGACAGGTGGGATGCTCAGGATGACAGGTGGGATGCTCAGGATGACAGGTGGTATGCTCAGAATGACAGGTGGGATGCTCAGGATGACAGGTGGGATGCTCAGGATGACAGGTGGGATGCTCAAGATGACAAGTGGGATGCTCAGGATGACAGGTGGGATGCTCAGGATGACAAGTTGGGTGCTCAGGATGACAGGTGGGATGCTTAAGATGACAAGTTGGGTGCTCAAGATAACAAGTTGAGTGCTCAGAATGACAGGTTGGGTGCTCAGAATGACAGGCGTGCTATGTCCTAACATGTCTCCGTGGCGTCTTCGTCTGATCCATTGGTACTCGCGCGTGATTCATTCGCACGGCCGCGTCGTCGCTACGCGGAAACCCCTGCGAAGACCGCGAGCGCGAGCGGCCCACGCTGCTGGCCATCCTATTACGGCCGCGCGGCGGATGTCGAGCAGCGCCACTGCGCAGGAGGCTGGGCCGATTGCCCGAGCCACGAGCCCGCCGCCAGGCGTAGCTTCCGGAGATGACTGCTCTGGGGGGATGCGTGGGCGAGATGGAGCTGACCGGGGGGCAACGCGCCGGCCGGAAGCTGATCGAGGACGTCGAGTTGTTCAGCGAGCGGGCGCTGGGGGTGGCGTTGCGGCCGTACCAGCTCGCGCCATTACGGGCCATCCTGGACTCCGTGCTCAACGACCGCGGACTGGTCTTCAGCGTCATGTTCCCGCGCCAGGCCGGCAAGAACCAGCTCTCAGCCCACCTCGAAGCGTACCTGCTCCAGCGCCACGTGGGGCACGACTGGCAGATCGTGAAGACCGCGCCGACCTTCGAGCCACAGCTCCGGACCTCGATGCGCCGCCTCCAGGGGCTGCTGGCCAATCCGTTCCAGGCCCACGGCTGGCACGTGGAGGCTGGCAACCGCGTCGTTCTCGGCCGGGCGGCGGCCCTCTTCCTCTCGGCTGAGCCGAGCGCGAACGTCGTCGGCGCGACGGCCCACCTGCTCGAGGTGGACGAGGCCCAGGACGTCGACCCGGACAAGTTCGACCGCGACTTCCGCCCCATGGGCGCCACGGCGAACGCCACGACCGTCATCTACGGCACGCCCTGGCTCCCGGACGACCTGCTTGGTCGGACCGTGCGCGAGAACCGCGAGCGGGAAGCGGCGGACGGCGTGCGGCGACACTTCGAGACGAGCTGGCAGGAGGTGGCGGCCGAGAACCCGGCGTACGGCCGCTACGTCGAGGGCGAGATCGCGCGCCTGGGCGCCGACCACCCGCTCATCCGCACTCAGTACCTCCTGCTGCCGCTGGCGTCCGGCGGTGGCTTCTTCTCGCCGGAGCAGCGCGCGGCCCTCCAGGGCGAGCACGCGCGGCAGCGCCAGCCCGCGCCGGGCGCCCGCTACGTGGCCGGCGTGGACCTGGCCGGCGAGGACGAGCAGGCCCAGGACGCCACCCTCCGGGCGCTCAAGCCGCGCAAGGACTCCACTGTGGTGACGATCGCCGAGGTCGTCTGGCAGCCGATCGTCGGCGCAGCGGCCGAGCCCTTGATCCGTGTGGTGGAGCAGTACTGGTGGACCGGCGTGCCGCACCGCCAGCTCTTCGAGCGGCTGGTCGCCCTGCTCGGCCGCACCTGGCGCTGCGCCCGGATCGCCGTGGACGCGACCGGCGTGGGCGCCGGCGTGGCGAGCTTCCTGGCCGACGCCCTGGGCCGCGCGATCGTCGATCCGGTCGTCTTCACTGCCCCGCGCAGGAGCGAGCTGACCTACGCCCTGCTGGCGGCAATCGCCCGCGGCGGCCTGAAGCTCTACGCCCCGGACGGCTCTCCCGAATACCGTGAGTGCTGGACCGAGATCGACCTCGCCATCAGCCACCCCGGCCCGAGCGGCCGCCTCTCCGTCGAAGTCCCGCCCGAGCGCGGCCACGACGACTTCCTGAGCGCCCTGGCTTTGACGGTGGAGGCGGCAAGGCACGGACAGCCGCGGGTGGCGGTGGGGAGGAGAAGAGATGAGGCCGGGCATGGCGAACCAGGCTTCTAGACATTCTTCGGGTTCCGTGCCATGCTTCCGCGCGGCACCGGTAACTCAAGAGAGGACGCCAAGGCAGTGTGGAGGGTCTTTCGGGGCAGTATGCCGGGGCTGGCCAAGTCTGCCCTACTCATACTCGTGGGCTACATAGCGGGTGGTGTGATCGGCAATCGAGCCGACGCGGTGTTTACGTCCGCCATTCTTCCGCTCATCGACCAGGCAGTGGCTTCCTGCAATGGCGTCGCCGGCATCGCGGTGCTCGTAGCCCTGCTTGCCATCTGCATTGGATTCGTCGGCTGGGCCAGGTACAGTGGGCTTCGCAAGGAGCAGGGGGATGCTCTTGAACGTAGCTCTCGGCTGCTTCAACTCGACGACAGCCTGCTTCGCCTCTTCCCGAACATGGTCGCGGCGCCTGATCGGTCAGAACGAATCAAACGGTTGTTATCCGAGTTCCTGACCGACTGCGCCAACGTGTTCGAGCCTGATGTCTGTAGGGCGATGATCCTGCACGAAGAAGACGGGAGTCTCGTTCCCTGGGTGTCGTTCCAGATGCCCGCTGAAAGTCTCAATCGCAGCAGGTTCGATGTCTCGCACGATCTCCGCCCCGGGCAGAAGCGGGGGGTGGCAGCACAGGCGTACGTTGATGGCGAATTGCGGCTCGTCCACCTGACCCGAGGGGCAACTGGCTGGCAGGCCGATGACGAGGAATACATCGTCTTCGAAACCGGCCGCCTGGTGCTGCCGTACCAGTCTTTCGTCGCTGTCCCGATCATGCGCCAGGAGAATCGCCTTGGCGTGCTGTGCCTGGACAGCGTTTCCCCGTCGTTGTTCGATGGTGAGGGCACGCAGCAGCTCCTCATGGCGCTGGCGTCGCGCATGGCGGCAGCAATCGTGCTCTACGAGGAACTCAATGATCTTCAGTTGTCGGCATAGTTGTGAAAGAACGCCCCTTTCAGTACACTGAATACAGGACGACGGAGGCAACCATGGCGGTGCACTTGCCCGATGTGTCCCCGGCTGAGCGGGAGCGAAGGCTCGTTGAAGCGTCTGAGCGCTACATGAGCGGCACCCTGAGCGCGGCGGACTTCGAGGCCCTGGAAAAGCGGTACATGGTTGACTACCGCGCCGCCGCGATGGAGATCGCCCGGTCCAGCAGGCGAAGGAAGCCCGCTCGGCGGTCGAGAATCGACTGACGACGCTTGGCAACACTGAACTACGGCCCCGGCGGCAGATCGCCGGGGCCGTCTGTGTTTCACGGACAGGCACCCCGTGTCATGTAGCGCCGGAACTCGCGGTGACCGGCGTGGCTCTATTTGCCCTCCACAGCGCCGGCAGTATTTGCATCGAACACGGGCGCTTCCCGTCCGATCCGGTGTTGACAATTGTCGCGCTCCGGCGCTCTAATCCCCGGCGGGCCAGACTCTTCAGACACAGCGGGGGCGTGGGTGCCGGAGTTCAGGGAGATCGACGAGGCCACGGCCGCGCGGCTGTTCGGGCCGCTGGAGCGGCGCCGGGCGGCTGGCAACGGGCGGACGCGGGGTGGCGAGGCGCTGGCGGCGCCGCCCGGCACGGCGCGGTGCGGCGCGCTGACCGGGGAGCTGCGCGGCCAGGTCGATCGGATCTGGGACGCCTTCTGGTCGGGTGGCATCGCCAACCCGCTGCAAGTCATCGAGCAGATCACCTACCTGCTCTTCATCAAGCGTCTTGACGATCTGCACACTCTCGAGGAGAACAAAGCCAACCGCCTCCGCCAGCCGATGGAGCGGCGCATCTTCCCGGAGGGCGACGATCCCCAGGGGCGGCCGTACGACGAGCTGCGCTGGTCGCGTTTCAAGAACATGGCTGCCGCGGAGATGTACGCCGTGGTGAGCCAGCACGTCTTCCCCTTCCTGCGCACCCTTGGCGGGGATAACTCCACCTACGCTCATCACATGAAGGACGCCCGCTTCACCAT
>JADZDV010000041.1 GCA_020850915.1 Chloroflexota bacterium
CTCGACGTCGGCGTCCTCCTCCGGCAGGCCGGTCGCCAGCGCTCGGGCGTATAGGGCGAGCTGAATGCGACGGCCTCCGAGCAGGGGATCGGCGTCCCGCAGCTTCTTGTAGGGATCGGCGCTGCCGGACTTATAGTCGATGACCTGGGCGCGACGCGGCCACTCGCCCGGTTGTGAGACGTCGATCCGGTCGATCACGCCACGGAAGGGAATAGCGCGGCCATCCGGCAGGACGACGGTGGCAGGGGGCCAGGAGTCCGGCCGGTCCGGCCAGCCGAAGGAGCGCTCGAAGAAGCGGGGACGCAGCCGCTCGTCACGCCGCCAGCGCTCGTCTTTCTCCAGCAGCCGGTGCAGGTCGGAGCGGATCGTCGCCCGGGCGTTCTCCCAGGATAGCGGGTGGCCGGTCGTCCCGGACCGTTCGGCCTGCTGGAAGACGGCGTCTGCCAGGGCGTCGAGCCGATCGTGGTCGGCCGGGGTGAACCGGTCCTCCGGGCCAAAGCGCCCCTCGTCGCACAGCGCACGGAAGAACCGGTCGAGGATCTCGTGGACCAGGCGGCCGCGCGTCGCCGCGTCGACGTCCCACTCCTCGTCCGGACGCGCGACTGCCGCGACCCGCAGGACGTGCTGGAGCAGGTACTGGAACGGGCAGATTGCCCAGCGCTCGACAGAGCTGGCGGACGACCAGCCGCTCCCAAAGGCCTCGGCCAGCCTGCGCGAGGTTGCCGCTAGCTCCGCCAGGTTGCCGTCGAACGGAGTGAACGTGCGCGAGCGGCGCGCCCGCGCGGCCCGCAGCGCCGCTCCCAGCGGCAGGTCACCGCGCAGTGCCAGCGGGTGCCCGAGCAGGTCGCGCCGGGCAGCGCTCCAGGCGACCACCCCGCCGAGACGCAGGTCGTGCAGATCCGCTGGTCGCTGGGAGCCGCCCGCCGCCGCCAGACGCACGGCCGCTTCGTGCGCGGAGGCGACGCGATCGAGCCAGGGCCGCCCGTCCACGAACAGGCGGGACAGGTCCGAGGCGTAGACGGGGCGGCCTTCGCGCTCCGAGGCGAGCGCCAGCAGCCAGCGCGAGGGATACGCCTCGCGGGCGCCGCCGTCCGAGCGGGGGTAGCTCGCAACCACGTCGCCGTCGTCGGCCGCCGAGAGCGCCCCGAGCAGTGCCCGCCGGTCCGACTCCAGCCGCCGCTCTCGGCGGCGGAGCGGGTCGAGGCCCGCCGGCGCGGCGAGCGGGTCGATCGGCGGCCGAGCGGGAAAAGCACCTTCGCTCAGTCCGAGCAGGTGGACGCGCTCGAAGGCGGCGCCGGGGACGGCGTCGAACGTCCCGACCAGCACGCCCACGCCGGTCACGCCTTCGGGTAACCGGCGTCCCTCTACAGCGGCGCTCAGGGCGTTGAGAAAGATAGGCAGCGCGGTGGCTGGCTCCAGCTCCTGCGCGGCCCGGAGACTCTCCAGGGCGGCGTCCAGCGCATCGGCCGCCTCGCGCTCAGCCGCCGGCCAGTCATCTCCAGTCGGGACGTAGCGAGCGCGCAGCGAGACGGCCCAATCGAAGAACGCGTCCCAGGTAGAGCCGCTGGGCGGCGGCCGGGTGTCGGCGTCGAGCCGGGCGATCGCGGCGGCGATGCCCCGCGCCAGGGCCGCGTCGCCGGTCGCGGGCGGCGTGAGATCGCTCCCGGACACGTCATCGTCGTCGTAGGCGACGTCCCTCGCGCTCCCACCCTGAAGTCCATTCGCCAGCGCCTGGAGCCGCTCGACCCACTGACGCGCGCCTTCCAGTACGCCGGCCTGGCGCGACAGCCGGTCCCAGGCGCTCGCGGAAACCGTCCGGGTCAGATCGTGGGTAGACGTGCCCGTCGAGGCGGGTGGTCTACTGGCGAGCCACTCCAGCACGGCGGCGCGGGCGAAGCGCTGCTCACGCAGCGCCAGCAGTCCGAGCAGCGAACGAGCGGCCCAGCCAGTCGCCGCCGACCGCCCCTCGGCCGCGTGCCAGGGCAAGCCCGCCGCGTCGAGCGTCTCGCGCAGGAGCGCCCCGTACGGCTCGGATCGACCGTAGAGCAGCGCCGTGCGCCAGAGCGGGATACCAGACTCCAGGTCGGCAGCCACCCGACGAACGGCCAGCCGCGCTTCTTCGGCAGGGTCCGGCGCGCTGACGATCCGTGCTCCCGCCGGCGCCACGGCGCCCGGGCTGGAGACAGTGGGCTCGGAGCATCCGAGGGCGTTTGCCAGCAGTCTAGCAGTCTCGCGGGGCTCGCGATCCGCCAGTTCCTCGCCGAACCACGGGAAGGCGGCGAAGACCGGCGCGCGCCTGCCGATGCGTCCCAGTAGCTCGACGTCCACCGCGTCCAGGCGGGGTGGCAGATAGAGTACGAGCGCGCCGATCTCCGCCGGCCAGCGCGCGGAAGGGCGATCCGCCGCGCTCGCCGCCAGCCGGGCCAGCTCCGGCACGTCGAAGTAGCGGGCGGTCAGCTCCAGGTATCGTCGGTACACGGTTGCCGCGGCTGACGCCACCCCGCCGCGCGCCTCCAGATCCGCCAGGACCGACTCCGCGGCCGGGTGGTGGCGCAGCTCGCGGAAGAGCGCCGTGAAAGCGTCGTGGAGCGAGCGCTGGTGCTCGAGCTGCTGAAAGGCCCGGCCGCGATCGCGGAGCGCCGCCCGGACCGCGGCCTGCTCGAGCACGCCGGTCAGCGCCGAGCGCGTGTCTGCAACGGTCGCTCCCGCCACGTGCGCAGCAAGCTGGCGGTAGAGCAGCGTCCGAACGCTCGCGCAGCCGCGCTCTGCCAGCGCGCGCCGGACGGCATGCCCGATGTACGGGCTGGGGACGACCACCGTGACCCGCGCCAGCCGATCGCTCGCCTGCTGCTCGCCGACCGCCCGCGGGAGCCACGCCAGCGAGGCCGGCCCCGGCCGCACCAGCTCGACCCGATGCAAGTGGCTGGCTTCACCGACGCCCGGCACGTCTCAACACCCCGCGACAGACTCGCTGGCGGAGCATGGTACCTCAAGACCAGCCGCGCGAGACCACACGACGGTTCGCCCGAGCCAGGTCAGGTGTGGATCAGCAGGCCCGCTGGCCGCTGAGGGCCGCGCGGAGGGAGGCGAGGGCGCTCACGAAGCCGTCCGCGAAGTCCTGGCGCGAGCAGCGCTTCCGCCGCTTGGCGCTGTGGTAGACCTGCCAGAGCGCCCCCTCCGCCTCGTCGAACATGGCGACCTCGCTCTGCGCGATGAACGCCTCGACCTGATCCACGTCCTCCGGCCGATGGAGCCAGAAGTCGCTGATGACGTGGCGCTCCGGCTCGGCGTAAAGCTCGAGCACCGGCACCGGTAGCTCGCCGTGCCGGACGTCTCTTCCCTCGTGCCAGCTCCGCCCGCGCTCCGTCTCGGTGGACAGCCCGACGCCGTACGCGCGGCCCTCACGCGGGATGAGAAAGTCCATGCCCGCGGGATCCAGCTCGTCGCCCCGGAAGTCCCACTGGAACCGTCCCCGAAGGAGGTATTCGAAGTGGTGCTGCCGCGCGAGCGAGGGGTGCGCCCGCCCCGCGCGCGAGAACGGCCGGCCGGGGCAGGCTCTGGATCGACGGGTCGTTGGCCACGGCCTGGGCGAAGTCGCGCTGGCTTGGTGGACAGCCGTTGCGGTCCACCAGCCCCCAGTACGTCGCCACCATATTTGGAAAGCGGGCCTGCTCGACTGCCGGGTCGCGCACGGAGCTGAAGGTGAGCGAGAGCCGCGCGAGCGTGTTCTCCAGGTTGATCAGCCGGCGCCGCGCCTCAACCTGGTCCAACGCCTGTGTCCTGGTGCATGAGGTTCACTATCCGAGTGTATTGGAAGGCCTTGCGAGCTGACCATCTGGCGTCACAGCGACACGCAGACTTCCCGCCAGCGCGCGGCGGCCGCGCTGCGCTACCCTTGCCATGCGATCCAGACTCGAAGATGTGGCGAGGTTGACATGAGCGGGACGATGCGCGCGATGATGCTGCATGAGGGTGGCAAGCCGCTGGAGCTGGAGCAGGTTCCCATTCCAGCGCCTGGGCCTGGCGAGGTGCTGGTGAAGCTCGCTGTGGCGAGCGTCGGCCTGACGGTCGTCAACTACACCGATCGCCCGATGGGCGGGGCCGGCGCCGGCGCTCCCAAGCTGCCGCGCATCCCCGGCCACGAGATCACCGGCACCGGTAGCTCGCCGTGCCGGACGTCTCTTCCCTCGTGCCAGCTCCGCCCGCGCTCCGTCTCGGTGGACA
>JADZDV010000042.1 GCA_020850915.1 Chloroflexota bacterium
CTCAACTCCACGTCCGCCTCGTCGCCAACCGGCTGCTCCAGCGACATCGGGAGCGGCAGGAGCGCGATCATTTCGGCGATGCGATCGGCCGGCAGCTCCATCGCCACGGCGATCTCCTCCAGCGTGGGCTCGCGACCGAGGGACTGCTGGAGCTGGCCGGTGGTCCGAATCATTCGGTTCATGTGCTCGATCATATGAACCGGTATCCGGATCGTCCGCGCGTGGTCGGCCAGCGAGCGGGTGACGGCCTGGCGGATCCACCAGGTGGCGTAGGTGCTGAACTTGAAACCGCGGTGGTAGTCGAACTTCTCGACGGCCCGCAGTAAGCCGATGTTGCCTTCCTGGATCAAGTCGCCCAGCGGCGCGCCGCGGTTCATGTAGCGGCGTGCCACACTGACCACCAGGCGGAGGTTGGCCTCTACCAGGCGCCGGCGCGCCGCTTCACCGCGCAGCACGGCCTCCTGGAGGGCGTCGCGCTCCTCCACCGGCATCGGGCCGTTCTCTTCCAGCCGAGCGGCAGCTTTCATGCCAGCCTCGATCGACTGGGCCAACTCCACCTCTTCACGCCCGGTGAGCAGGTGGACGCGCCCGATCTCCTGCAGGTAGACCGGCAGCGCTTCGCTCTGCCCGTCCGCCTCGCGCGCGGGCTGTTCTGGACCGGGTCCCAGCTCCTCCGCCATCGGGCTGGCCATGACTGTCGAACTCCTGAAGGCTACAACGCACTCACGGGTGGCACGCCCGCCCGCCTGCCTGCCTGCCTGCCTGCCTGCCTGCCTGCCTGCCTGCCTAACTCTAACGAACAGAGGCTGCGATCGGATGTTTTCCTGCACCCTCCCAGCCGCTCCTGATAATGGTAACGCCCAATCCCTCGGAAACGTTCCCAGGCGGGCGATCGCTGTTGAGGAGCGGGGTGGCGCCAGGTTGTGAAAACCGGCTCAGGCGTCGAGCAGTCGCAGCACCAGGCCGGTGGGCGGCTTCGGGTGGAAGTAGGTCGACTTCTCCGGCATTCGATCGTGCGCGTCGGCCACGCCCAGGATCTGCTGGACCTTGGTCGGGTTCAGCAGGATGGCGATCTCCTGTTCACCGGTCAGAACGGACCGGATCGCGGCATACGGGTCCCGGTCAAAGCTCAACGAGGCGTGGCGATCGGCGCCGGCGCGCTCGAGCAGGTCTCCGATCAGCGCTTCGTCCACCAGGCTGACGTCAAGCTGGCGCCATGCCTCGCTCCGCTCGGGCCGGCGGCGATCCAGGACGCCCCGGTCGCGGAGGGTGAGTATGGTGAAGATGCTGGGGTCCGGCCCGAACAGTCCGACGGCGTGTGCGTTCTGGCCCGCCGTATCGAGCTGCTGCAGCAGAGCGTCCTGCTGCTCTCGCGGAAAGCTCTCCCAGATCGGAAAATACTCTCCGTGCCAGACGTCACTCAGCAGCTCCTCGATCTCTATCTGGTCCAGCCTCACGCCTCGCAAGAGGCGATGGATGGGCAGGCAGAGCAGGCCGGGATCGTCCTCCGCCCAGATCTGCGCCATCACGTAGTTCGCTGGGTGCTCCATGCGCAGGGCGCCGCCGTTCGCCGCTTCGTCCCGGTAGCGCAGGGCCGTCTCATAGCGGTGATGGCCGTCCGCGATATACAGGGGGCGATTGGCGAAATCAGCCTGAATGGCCGCGACGGTCGCCGGATCGGCGATCGCCCACAGGCGCTGAACGGTCCCGTCCAGCATGGGTATTTCCGCCAGGGGCCGGCTGCCCTCCGTCGCCAGCGCCCAGGCGCGGTCGAGCGCGGACGCGCCGCCCCGGTAGAACGCCATCACCGGGCTGATGTTAGCCTTCACCGCCCGCATGAGGTTCAACCGGTCCTCCTTCGGACCGGACATCGTCCGCTCGTGCGGCAGGACCTCCCCGGCCTCCCAGGACGCCAACCGTAGCGCGACGGTCAGGGCGCGGCGCGTCAGCCGCCGGTCGCCGTGCGGGAACTCGATTTCGTGGAGGTAGAAGGATGGCACGCTCTCCAGCCTCAAGACGCCCTTTGAACGCCAGTCCGCGAAGGCCGCGGCGGCGGCGGCGTAGCGGTCGCCGCGGGCGTCGGACCGGGGCAGCTCGACGCGGACGATGTTGAACGGGCTGGCCTGGAGCAACACCTCCTGCTCAGCAGGCGCGATGACGTCGTAGGGCGGGCAGAGCACCTGCCCGAGGTCGCCACTGAGGGCGGGATCGAATAGCAGACCCCGGAACGGCTCGATTTCAACCATAGCGTGAAATTATACCGGGCCGCTCCTTCAGCAGCGTGCGCTGACGAGGCATGGAGTGCGCCGACTCAGAACGCCTCGAAGATGTTGAGGGGCGGCAGATCGAGATTGCCGTCAGATGAATCTGTGAGGAAGCTGCGCGCCACCGCGGCCTGGCGCGCGGCAGCCACGTACGCCTGCGCCTCTGCCCAGGTAGCCAGGGCGATCGAAGCGATCAGAACCGCTACCGCGGCGAACCGACCAAAGAATATCCAAGCGCGGGTCATAGTAACCACTCTTGAGGGGCAACGTTGCCGATCGCTCTGGCCGGCGTACCCTCTCGTATCCTCTCTTCCGGGTCAACACCGCGCGCGGAAGGAATATTCCGGCGAGGTGTCTCGCGGCCGACGGCGTGCGGGAAGGACGTTTGTCACGTCGTGGACGGGACAAACGCCACGTGTCTGGCGACGGCAGCGCCCGTAGGATGATCACAGATCAGTACTGGATGCGCCGAACGCGCCGGCGGCCCCAGTGCCGCCCAGTCCTGATGCGACCGAGACGCTATTGGGCGTCTCGGTCAGGAAAGACGCCAGCCCACCGCCCGGGGCTGGCGCCTTTTCGTTTCCGGACCGCGCGAGATCGCGTGGTACCATGTCTCGCCACCATGCAGCGGTCTTCCTTCCGAGTCTTCATCATCCCAGGTCGGCCAGCGCGGCACGCTTCAGCCGCGCCGCGATTCGGTGGCTGTTGGCGCGGTGATCGCCGGTAGTCCCGTTGGAGGCGTGGCCAGTCTGGTCGATCGCTCTGCCCACCCTCGGGCCGCGGCCACCTCGTCCGTTCTCCCGGTGCTGTCCGGGCTGATGTTCCTGGCGGTGAGCGCCTTTTTCGCGCTCGCCCAGCACGCCACCTTCCACACACGAGCGCGGGACATGGGGATCTATGTCCAGGCTCTCTGGTCTGCCGCCCAGGGACGCCCGTTCCTCACCAGCCTGCTCCAGAGCAACACGAACCACCTGGCAGAGCACGTCGCGCCGGTGATGTGGCCGCTGGTCCCGCTGGTCGGACTCTGGTCGGACGCCTACCCGCTCCTGCTGATTCAGCAGATCCTGCTATCCGCCAGCGGGATTCCCGTCTACCTGCTAGCCAGGAAGCGGCTGGGAGCCTGGCCAGCCCTCCTGGTCCTGGCGAGCTTCTACCTCATGCCGGCGATCTCCCGGGTGTCGCTGTCAGAGTTTCATCCCGTGGTGCTAGCCGCCCTGCCGGTTGCAGCCGGGGTGGCCGCTCTGCTGGATGGCCGACGTCACCTCGGGGCGTTGCTGCTCCTCCTCGCACTGCTGTTCGAGGAGGAGGCGGCACCGCTGGTCGCGGGGGCCGGTCTGATGCTGCTGCTCTACGACCTGTTCAAGCGCCAGCGTGTCGTGGACCGCGGGACTCCCCGAACCGCGGCCCGCGATCGGCAGGACGGTGTGCTGCCGATCGGCCTCATCGTCCTGGGCACGCTGTGGGTCCTGCTCGCGGCCTTTGCTGTCATGCCAGGCTTCAGAGCTCCAGAGGCCGCGCGCGAGGCGAGCAACCGCGCGCTCTCGCACTACGATCTCGTGCGCCAGGATCCCGCCATCGTCATGTCGTGGCTGCTCGGGGAGCGGGGGCCAGACGCCGCGGCGTCGCTGCTGCTGCCGGTCGGCGGCGTGGCGCTGCTGGCACCGGTGAGCCTGGTGGCCGCCGCGCCGACGTTCATGCTGCTCTTCCTCCAGGATCGCGCCGGCTCGTATGCCGGTCACTGGGCAGCCCCGATGCTGCCCGTGCTCTGGCTCGCCACGGTCATAGGCCTGGGTTGGCTGGCGCGCTGGCGGCGGATCGAGCGGATGGGGCTGGTCGCCCTGGCGCTTGGAACAGCGGTAGCTTACCCCCTGGACAGTTTCTTCCCCGGTGGTCGCGAATGGGAGCCCGACAACGTATCCTTCGCCGCGGTCGATCGGCAGCTTGCAGAGGCAGCGCGCCTGGTCCCGCCAGGCAGCAGCGTCGTCGCAACGCGACGGGCTGTGCCGCACCTCGCGGACCGTCGCGAGAGCTACCAGTTCCCCAGCTCCTTCTACAGCGCCCCGTTCCGCTTCGAGTCCAACCGCCAGGACGTCTACCTGCTGGACCTGACGGACTCCTTCACCCGCCGGGCGCTCGCGCCGAATGAGGCAGACAGCGTCCTGGAGAAGCGCCCGCGCTACGGCGTGCGTCGTTTTGGCGACAGCGTGTTGCTGCTCACCCGAGCCCAGCCGAAGCCGTCCGAGGCGCCCTCCGCGCTCTTTGGCGGCGCCGTGCGGCTGCTCGGAGTCGACCCGCCATCAGGCGGCTGGCAGGCGTGGCAGTGTGGGTCGCCATTGAGCTTCTGGCTCTACTGGGACAGCGTCCGCCGGCCGGATGTCGAGCCGATCCGTCTCGTCCGTCTGACGCGGCAGGATGGCTCGGCGCTCGACGAGTGGCGTGGCCAGCCGCTGGACGACTACCTCACGGTGCGGCAGTGGGAGCGGAACCAGGTGATCGCCGAGCGTGTGACGCTGCTGGACGGCGCAACACCCGCCGCCAGCAGCCGGGCCGCGACCGGAGGGTCTTGTGCCGGGGGAGTCCTGGGTCTGGAGGTGGGATGGTTGGGCGCCGCGTCCGCGCCGCTCACCACAGGGGAGGGCGAGCCGATGCTGGAGCTTGCCCGGTGGTCCTCGACCGCCAGCGGCAGATAGCCCGGATGGGGCAACCCCATGCCGGCACTCGGGAACGTTGTAGCAGGAAGAAGGGCAACTGAGGAGAAGGATGGTCGCGGAGACCGAGCGTATCAGGCCGCCCAGTCGACCGGTGGCAAAGCGACTTGGCTCGGAGACGCTGTATGGCGTGCTCCAGGTCAGCCCGTACGCCGAGGAGGTTGTTCTGCGTGCTGCCTACCTGGCGCTCGCAAGGGCGCACCATCCCGATGTCAACAACGACCCGGACGCCGCGGAGCGGATGCGCGCCATCAACGAGGCGTGGGAGCTGCTGAGCGACCCGAAGCGTCGGGCGATGTACGACCTGAGCCTCCGCCCCGAGCGCTCAACCGCCGCCATGCAGGTACAGGAGAGGTCCATTCGGCGCGCCACCATCTGCTGGCGCTGCAATGAGAGCCTTGGGGCATACGCGCGCTACTGCAGCGTCTGCCACTGGCTGTTCTGCGCAAAGTGTCGAGCCTGCGGTTGTCAGCACCCGGCCTGGAAAGCGAGGTTCGAGCCGCGCCGCCGCCGCATGCTGGCCCTGCTGTTCTCCGGCTGGGCCATGGCCGGCCTGGTGCTAGCTGCCTGGGCGATGACGACCTGGTCGTCCACGCTGCACGCGGCGCCCCTGCCCTGACGGGTCTTCCGGGCCGGGCACGAGCTGGGCGGCGTGTCCGTCGGAGCGAGTCCGCTCAGTCCAGGTATTCCATCATCCGGGCCATGCCTGGCGTCTCGCGCAGCTTGACGATCGCCTCGCGCTCGATCTGGCGAGCGCGCTCGCGGGTGATGCCGAGCGCCCGGCCGACTTCAGCCAGATTGCGATCGACGCCGTCGCGCAGGCCGTAGCGCAGCTCGAGCACTTCCCGCTCCTTCGGCCGTAGGTCGTGGAGCACGGTTCGGACGTCCCGCTTGAGCAGCTTTCGCCCCACGATCTCGTGCGGGCTCACTGCATCCGGTTCCGACAGGTAGGCCGAAAGCTCCTCGTCCTCACCCTCCCAGCGCTCGACCTCCAGCCTGGCCGGCTCCTGGCCGCTCGTCTGAAGTGCGCGGAACGCGACGGCTGAGAGACCGAGCGCCTTGGCGATCTCTGCCTCGGTGGGTTGGCGACCGAGCTTCTGCTGCAGCTCCTCAGTGGTGCCGCTCACACGCCGCTGCGCCAGGTGGACGTGGACCGGCAGGCGCACCGTCTGGGCCTGCTCGGCTACGGCGCGACCGACCGCCTGCATGATCCACCAGGAGGCGTAGCTGGAGAAGCGGAACCCTTTGCGATCGTCGAACTTCTCCACGGCGCGGATCAGGCCGCAGTTGCCTTCGGCGATCAGGTCCTCGAGCGAAAGGCCGCGGCCCTGGTAATGGGTAGCGATCTTTACCACCAGACGGAGGTTGGACTCGATCATCTCGCGCCGTGCCAGTCGACCAAGCTGGGACGTTGCTCGCAGGCTCGCCACGACGGCCGGTGCCAGGCCGCTGCGAGCGAGCGTCTCCCTGGCCTCGGCGCCAAGGCGAACCTGCGCGGCCAGCTCTCGCTCCCGCTCTGGCGTCAACAGGGGGTAGTGGGCGATCTCGTGGAGGTAGGTCTGGATCGACGCCGAGCTCCCTGCTTCGAGCGGCCGCCGCGAGCCGAATGCGCTCGGGACACCGTGACTGGGGCCGCCCGCGCCTGCCAGGATACGCTGCAAGGTGGCATGGGCACGCTTTGCCATAGGTTGGTCTTACTCCTGCTAGGAGGCTCAGCGCGCCTGGCGAGACACCTCCGCTACCGGTGGTCCAGTGCTCCCCTTATTGTGCCGTGCGCAGAAAAGAGCGTCCAGTCGTGAAACCCCTCAATTCTCGGGGCGGCTGTAGGGGAAAACCCTGCAATCAGTACGCCAGGAGCCCGGACTCGACGGCGTAGCGCACCAGCGCGGCACGACCGCGCAGCCCGAGCTTCTCCATCAGACGCGCCTTGTAGCTCTCGACCGTCTTGACTGAGAGCACCAGGGACTCGGCTATCTCCTGGTTCGTGTGGCCGAGCGCCACGAGGCGTAGTACTTCCTGCTCCCGCTCGGTCAATCGGGGGGAGTCAGCCTGCGCGCGGCCCATGGGGGCGCTGCTGTCATACCCCAGCAGGTCGGTGACCAGCACCTTCGTTAACGACGGGTGCAGGTACATCTCATCACGAGCCACGGCCCGAATCGCGGAGAGCAGTTCGGTATCAGCCGCTCGCTTCAGGGCGTAGCCGGCCGCGCCGGCTTCCAGCGCGCGCCGGAGGTAGCTCTCGTCGTCATACATCGAGAGCATCAGCACCTTGACGTCCGGCGCCTGGCGCTTGATGCGCTGGGTTGCCTCCAGTCCGCCCCCGCCACTCATGGCGATGTCCATCAGGACGACGCGCGGGCGCAGCGCCAGGATCTTGTTCACCGCTTCGACGCCGTCCGAGGCCTCGCCAATGACCTCCATGTCGCCCTGGGCGTCGAGGAGCATCCGAAGGCCTGATCGGAGCACGGCGTGGTCGTCGGCAAGCACGAGACGGATTGTGTCGCCGTTCATGTACGCCTCACGGGAGAGCGTGCAGCGCCGGGTCGGGCGCCGCGATCGGCGCCTGGACGAACACCGTTGTCCCGGCGCCCGGAGAGGACTCGATGGTGAGCTTTCCGCCGACCAGCAGCGAGCGCTCGCGCATGCCGTGGAGGCCGAGGCTCTGTTCTCGGTCCAGCATGGCCACGGCGTCGAAGCCATACCCATCGTCTTCCACGATCGCCACGAGCGAGTCACCCCGCCGCTCGACAATCACGCTGGCCGACGCGCCGCCAGCGTGGCGGGCGACGTTCGTCAGGGCCTCCTGGATCACCCGGTAGACGGCTGTCTCCGTCTCGGACGGCAGGCGCACGCCCTCCAGGCCCGCCGTGTGGAAGTCGATCTCCAGGCCGTACTTCCGCGCCTGTGCGTTGACGTGGCGCCGGACGGCCGCCACCAGCCCGAGATCGTCGAGCACGCTCGGCCGCAGCTCAAGGGCAAGGCCGTGGACGGCCTCCAGTGTGCTGCCGGCCAGCTCTCGGAGCTCCGTCACCTGGGTACGCACCTGGACCGGGTCGCTCAACCCCTCCAGGACCTTGAGCCCCACCACCAGGGAGGTCAGGGTCTGGCTGGTCTCGTCGTGCAGCTCGCGGGCGATGCGCTTGCGCTCTTCCTCCTGTGCGCTGATGACCTTCTCGAGCAGTTGCGCGCGGATCTGCTCCTTCTGAAGCAGCTCATCGGAGAGCTGAGCCAGCTCGCGGTTGCGCCGCAGCAGCTCCTGGCGTCCCGCCTCGATCTGCGACTGCGAGCGCCGCAGGCTGTCAAGCATCGTATTGAATGCGTCGGCAAGCTGACCGATCTCGTCGTTGGCCCAGACGCGCGCCGTCCGGCTCAGATCGCCAAGCTGCACCTGCCGCACAACGGATACCAGATCCAGAATCGGGCGCGTTAGCACCATGGTGAGCAGGCACGCCCAGACGGTCCCGACGAGCGACGACACCGCGACGACGAACGCCAGGTCGCGCGTGATCACGAGGATCACGTACTCTGGCGATTGCGTGGCGCCGATCGCTTCCGGCAGGGTCAGCCACAGCGTGACGACGATGCCAACGCCCAGGAGACCCACCATGCCGAGGACGATGCCCAGGATCTTGACGCGGACCGGAACGGCGCCCGCCAGACTCCAGCCAAGATCCCAGAGCTGCGCGATACGCGCCGAGGCCAGCGCGATCAGGGGCCGGAGGACGGAGCGTCGCGACGGCGCGCCCACTCGCTGCGAGATGCTCACCCGGACAAGATACCAGACGGCATCGAATCTGCGAGCCTGGAGGCGATGGGCCAGACCTGGGGGCTACCCGGCTCGGGGCAGCGAGGCCGGAATACGCCGCGCCACCGGCTCGCCCGCGGCGGCTTCGCCTGGCACGCTCTCGCACAACCTCAGGTCGGCGCTCCGGCCGATCGCCTGCGCTATGACGGTCCAGGCGCGGGTCACCGCCTCGTCGAACCCCGGGAACCAGGCGTCCTGGAGCTCGAAGTCATCTCTGACGACATAGCCGCCTTGCGTGCCGCTCCCTGGAGAGACCTCGATCCGGTACGGCTCCTGAACCCCGGCGAGCCTCCAGGTGAACGTGGCACGATCGTCCGCGATCCAGACGTTCAGATTGGAATAGAGGTTAGGCATGGGTGTCTCCGTCCGCGCGATTCAGCGCCAGGTCATTGTGGCCAGTGGCGCGTCACCGCATTCTTATTGAACGGATGAACGCCGCGGCCGATGCGCAGCGCCGCGGCCCATCTGTCCGCCATGAACCGGAGCCACGACGGAATCTGCACGCGGCCGAGTCTGGCGGCCGCGGGTCTCACCCTGGCTCTGGTCTAGCTCACCGCGGCCAGGTCCGCCGCGCCCTGGAGTTGAGCGACACGCTGCAGGAAGACGCCCAGGCTGGGGCTTGCCGCTCTGAGCGCTCGGAGCTGCCTGGGAATCGGGCTCTGGCCAGCCGGCCCATCGCCGTAGCTGCCGTGGAACGCAAAGTAGGCCTGGTTGAGCTTACGCAGGGGGAACCCGCGGGCCACGAGCGCCTGGCGCTGGCTCTCCATGTAGGTCTCGGCCCCGTCAACCTGGCCGGCGGCCAGGAGTCGATCGACCTCCGTGCGAATGACACGCATGCTGTCCTGGAACTCCCGTTGGCGCGGTGAGAGGCGAGTACCGACCGGCACGACCGGCAGCCCCAGCTCGCCCGCGAGACGGACGCCAATCTCCTGACCTGCCATCTCAGCGGCAGTCTCGTTGATCTCGCGCGCCTGTTGATCGGACCAGTACAACCTCCCGAGCGGCTGAAAGAAGAGGTAGGCGTGAACCCACTCATGGGCGACCGCTGCGAGCATCTGCTGGCCGGTGCCGCCCTCCAGCACCATCGAGGGGTAGGTGGCCAGGCCGCCAACCGGCGTGACAAGGGCGGAGAGGTCTCTCGATTCGACGGAGGCTTCGAGCTGCTCGCTCGCGACCGGCCCGACGTCTGTCCTCAGCAGCGAGTACTCCGCGACACGGATGCGGTCACGCGGCGAGACGACCAGGACTCTTGGTGGCTCGGTAAAGACGAAGCTCACCGGTGGGAAGAGGACGGGCGCATCGCCGGCCAGGAAGGTGCGGGTGACCAGTCCCTCCTGACGCCAGCTCTGCTCCACCATTCGCTCGATTGCCGGTTCGATCTCGCCGCCCGCGGCGTGCCGGGCGGCCGGGGGGAGCAGGAAGAACGACCGGGCCGCCTCGAGATCCCCGGGGCTTGGCGGGGAGGCCTGGCCGCGCAACGCCGCGAGGAGCCGGCCAGCGCGGTCAGACACCTCTCGGATCTCCCAGTCCACCAGACCAAAGCGCTCCGGCGCGGCGGCCTGCCGGACGAGCAGGCCGCGCAGATCGACCGGATCGCGAAAGAGCGCCGCGCTCAGGAACAGGCACGCCAGGAGCAGACGGACGACCAGCATCGCCATGAGCAAGTCTAACCGCGCCATCGTGCCCGTGGCTTCTGTGACGCGTCCATTGGTTTGTCACCCGACCCGGTATGGCGGCGTCCCGTCGAGCTGCTCCGGCCGTTTCTCGATCCGGTCGGTATACTGCTGGCCAGCGCGCCCATCCAGAACGCCTGAGCCTGACGGAGCGAAGAGCGAACGGCTATGGTCGATCCGAGCCTGCTCGAACGACGCAGCCTGGAGGCTGCTCGACAGGGGGACGTCGCCGGATTCAACCGCCTGGTCGAACTGTACCAGCGCCTGGCGTTCAACGTGGCGTACCGCGTGCTGGGCAATCAGGACGAGGCGGCCGATGCTACCCAGGACGCCTTTCTCTCCGCCTATCGTGCCATAGGCAGCTTTCAGGGGGACAACGTCCGGGCGTGGCTCCTGCGGATCGTCGTAAACGCCTGCTACGACCACCTGCGCCGCGCCAGGCGGCAGAGAGCGGACTCCCTGGAGGCGCTCTCTGAAGCCGCCGAGACCGAGGTAGCGCCGCCTGACACCACACCAGGGCCGGAGGCGGTGGCGCTGACAACCGAGACCGCCGAGTACATCCAGGCTGCGCTCGATCGACTACCGGACGACCAGCGAGCGGTGGTGGTGCTGTGCGACGTTCACGGTCTGAGCTACGAAGAGGCAGCGGAGAGTCTCGAGGTCGCCATCGGCACCGTCAAGTCGCGCCTGAGTCGGGCGCGCGCTCGCCTGCGCGACGATCTCACGCGGCTCGGGGAACTTCCCGGCGCCTCCCGGCGTCCTTCTAGTGAGGGATTACACTCCTGATGTCCGCCATGGCCGATCTGCCCCACCTGACCCTGGACGAGCTTTCCGAAGAGCTGGATGGTCGTCTGTCGGCCGATGCTCGGCCGCGAGTCGACGCCCATCTTGCTGGCTGCGCCCGGTGCGCGACCGAGCGAGAGTCGCTCCGTCGCACGGTCGCGCTCGTGAAGGCTTTGCCGCTGCTGGATGCTCCTCGCAGCTTCGTGCTGCCGACGGAGCCGCGGCTGATCCGCCCTGCGCAGGAGCGCTTCCTGAAGTGGTCCCGAATCGGCGCCGCGCTCGCCGCGGCGCTGTGCGTGCTGTTCTCTGCCGGGGCGGTATTGGAGACCGTGCAGGCGCCCGACCGCTCGACTGCCGGGGCGGCGCGGTCTGCGAGCGTCCCAGCGGGGGAATCGAACGCGGTCAAGAGCGCGCTGAAGCCCGCGGCGCCGGCTCCCACAGCGGCGCCGGCTCCCACGGCGGCGCCGGCTCCCACAGCCGCGCCGGCTCCTACGGCGGCGTTGAGATCCGCCGAGGCACCCCGCGAACCAGCCCTGGCTGCCGCCCCGGCTGCCTCGCCGGCCGCGGCAGTCGCGCCAACTGCGCCAGTTGCGCCGGCCCCACAGGCCGCCGCCCCCGCGGCTGCCCCGGTGCCCGCTGCCGCCCCCGCGGCGGCTCCGCGCGCACCGGAGGCCGCTCCGGACGCCCGTTCGCAGCCCGGCGTCGGAGGCGTATCCCAGGGGAGCGCCCCCGCGGCTCTTCCGGCGTCGAGCGGGGCCGCGGCGCCGGCCGCCGCCGGGGCGCCGACCGCGGCGTCGACGCCGGACCGCGGCTACGCCTCGAGCGTTCCCCAGTTGAAGGCTCCGGAGGCCTCGAAGC
>JADZDV010000043.1 GCA_020850915.1 Chloroflexota bacterium
GCGAGGCTCCGGTGTAGCAGGGGACCGGCGACCTTCTCCTCCCCCCGCGGGGGGGAGGGGCAGAGGCTAGGGGTTCGTGTAGCAGCGAGGCTCCGGTGTAGCAGAGGACCGGCGACCTTCTCCTCCCCCCCGCGGGGGGAGGTCGGGTGGGGGGTAGAGACAGTGTCGCGCAAACCCTGCACTCCTCTGGCCGGAGCCCATCCGACGAATCAGTCGTACGATCCGAGCGCGCGGGCGACGGCGGCGTCGTCCGCGGCGATGTCGCTTCGATAGTAACAGCCCTCGAAACTCACGCGTTTCGCGACGTTGTACGCCGCGGCGCGGGCCGGCAACAACGAGCGGCCGACGCCCACCGCGGTCAGTACGCGACCACCAGCCGTGACCACCCCGCCGCTGCGCGTCGCCGTGCCGGCGTGAAAGATGACGGTGTCGGAAGCCAGGGTGTCCAGGCCGGAGATCGGCAGGCCGGTGTGGTACCGGCCCGGGTATCCACCGGAGACGAGCGAGACGCCGCAGGCCACCCGGCTCGACCAGCGGACGCTCTGAGGGTCCAGCTCGCCGCGGGCGCAGGCTAGCAAGATCTCCAGCAGGTCCGATTCCAGCAGCGGCAGCAGGACCTGCGTCTCCGGGTCGCCGAAGCGGCAGTTGAACTCCAGTACTTTCGGGCCAGCATCGGTCAGCATTATCCCCGCGTACAGCACGCCGCGGAACGGACGCCCCTCCAACGCCATCGCCGCGACGGTCGGCTCCAGCACCTCGCGCGTGATCCGGTCGACCAGCCTCCTCGTGGCGAAGCTCGGCGGCGCGTAGGCGCCCATACCGCCGGTGTTCGGCCCCTGGTCGCCGTCTTCCGCTCGCTTGAAGTCGCGCGCCGGCAGCATCGGGACCACGGTGGTCCCGTCCGAGAACGCCAGGAGGGAGAGTTCCGGTCCACGCAGCAGCTCCTGGAGCAGAACAGTGCGGCCGGCCTCTCCCAGACCGCGCTCCTCGATCAGCCACTGGAGTGTCTGCGCGGCCTCTTCCGGCCTCTCGGCGATGACGACGCCCTTGCCCGCGGCGAGCCCGTCCGCCTTGATGGCTACCGGTAGACCGACCAGGTTCAGGACCGCCTGGATGCCTTCCTCAACCTCGCTTACCGCCACCGAGGCTGGGGCTGGGATGCGGTGGCGCTCCATCAGCTCCCACGCCCAGCGCTTGCTCGACTCGATCATCGCCGCCTCGCGGGTCGGGCCGAACACGAGCAGGCCGCGTGCCTGAAGGGCGTCCACCAGGCCGAGCGCGAGGGGTGCCTCGGGGCCAACGACAACCAGGTCGGTCCGCTGCGCCTCGCTCCAGGCCACCAGCGAGTCCACGTCGTCCGAGGGGATCGGCAGGAGGTCGGCCACGGTGGCGATGCCGGCGTTGCCGGGCGCGCAGAAGAGGGCGCTCAGCCGCGGGCTCTGGCGCAGCTTCCAGCAGATGGCGTGTTCGCGGGCGCCGCTCCCGACGACCAGGACGCGCATCTCAGACGCTCACCACGCGGCGGCCAACGAGCTTCAGGCGCCCGGACGCCGCCAGGCCGATCGCCTCGGACAGCGCGAGGTGCTCCTCGACGAGCACCCGTTCCGCCAGGGTTTCGGCGGTATCGACGTCGCGCACCTCGATCGCGCGCTGGAGAACGATCGGCCCGCCATCCACGTCCATCGTCACAAAGTGGACCGTGCAGCCGGTGATCTTGACGCCGTACTCCCAGGCTTCACGCACGGCGTGCATCGTTCCGCCGAAGGCCGGCAGGAGCGAGGGGTGGATGTTCAGGATTCGGCCCGAGTAGGCGGCCACCAGGGCGCGATCGACGATCTCGTTGAAGCCGGCCAGCACCAGCAGCTCGACCTCCGCGGATTCGAGCACCGCCAGCATCGCCTGGTGCCGCCTCGATCGCTCTGGCAGATCCGCGCGTGTCATCACCGACGTGCGCAGCCCGGCCTCCTGGGCCCACTGGATGCCTGGCACGTCCGGATGGTTGGAGATCACAACCTCGATGCTGGCGTCCAGCGCGCCGCGCTGGATGTTGTCGTACACCGCGCGGAGGTTGGAGCCACGGCCGGAGATCAGAAAGCCGAGCTTGACGGTCATCGGCCGTGCGCCTCGCTCGTCGGCACACGGAAGCCATCGGCGGGGGCGGCCTTCCGGGCCTGCACGGCCTGGCCTGAGCGGAGCGAGCGGCAGCGCAGCGAGTGTGGCCGCCCTCGTTGCCTCGTCGTGGTGGTCCTCCGGACTGAAGGGGCGACCTGAGACTGCCAGGGCGGGCAGAGGGGCCTGCGCCTACCGGGGGATGGCACGCGCTCAAGGGCACCGGCCACGGTCGTTACGACCCCACCAGGACGACGGGGGACTCACGTGCTTTGACGATCTTGCCGGCGGGGAAAGCGAGCGGACAGAGGTCGTGCACGGCCTCCGCGTTGGCGGCCGAGGTGGCGAAGAGCATACCGAGGCCGAGGTTGAAGACCTGCTCCATCTCCTGCTCGGGGATCTGAGCGTAGCGGCGGATCAGGTTGAAGATCGGGGGCTCTGGCCAGGAGCCGCGCTTCAGCTCCGCGGTCACGCCTTGCGGCAGCATGCGCGGGATGTTGCCATGGAGGCCGCCGCCGGTGATGTGCGCCATGCCCTTGACGAGCTTGCGTTCGAGCAGCGGCGCCATCGGCTCGAGGTAGGAGCGGTGGGACTCCAGCAGCGCGTCGCCCAGGGGCCGGCCGAGCGACGGTTCGACGTCCGTCAGGGAGAGATCGGCCAGCACCTTCCGCGCCAGCGAGTACCCGTTCGTGTGGAGGCCGCTAGAGGTCAGCGCCCACAGCTTGTCGCCGGGCTGAATGCTCTGGCCGTTGACGATGGCGTCGCGTTCGACCACGCCGACGATGAAGCCGGCGATGTCGTACTCGCCCGGCTGATAGAAGCCGGGCATCTCCGCCGTCTCCCCGCCGAGCAGGGCGCACTCGTTCGCGCGGCAGCCCTCGGCGAGGCCGCGGACCACCTGGGCAACCCTCTCGGGTACGAGGGAGCCGAGGGCGATGTAGTCCAGGAAGAACAGCGGCCGCGCGCCGCAGGTCAGGATGTCATTGACGCAGTGGTTGACCAGATCACGGCCGATCGAATAGTGGCGGTCGAGGGCGAAGGCGAGCTTGAGCTTGGTGCCGACGCCGTCCGCGCTGGCCGCCAGGACCGGATCGCGGTAGCCCTCGCCCAGGCGAAAGAGCCCGCTGAAGGCGCCCAGGTCGGAGAGGACCCGCGGCCCATAGGTCGATCGCGCCAGGTGGCGGATGAGACTGACCGCCCGCTCGCCTTCGGCGATGTTGACGCCGGCCGCCGCGTACGCCTCGCTCAACGCGTCGTCCTCCCGGCGGCTGGACCAGCCTGGGGCATTGGTAGTGGGGGCGGGTCGGCAGACGCGGCATCGCTGCCCGTCTGGACGACAGGTCCGCCGGCCTGTTCCAGCACCAGCTTGTCCAGGCTGAGCTGGATCGGCACCGGATAGCCGCCGTGAAAGCAGGCGTTGCAGAGAATGCTCTCCGGCAGCCCAATGGCGCGGTTGAGGCCCCCGATACTCAAGTAGCCCAGTGAGTCGGCGCCGATGTGCTGGCGGATCTCCTCGACGCTCTTGTGGCCGGCGATGAGCTGTTCCGCGGGCGCCGTGTCCACGCCAAGGTAACAGGGGAACTTCATCGGCGGCGCGGTGATCCGCATGTGGACCTCTTTCGCCCCTGCTCGACGCAGGAGTGAGACGACCCGCGGCGTCGTCGTGCCGCGAACGATGCTGTCGTCCACCAGGATCACCCGCTTGCCCGCCAGGACGTCCGGCAGCGGGTTGAACTTGAGCGCCACACCGCCGGCGCGGCTCGCCTGGGCAGGCTGGATGAACGTGCGGCCGATGTAACGGTTCTTGACCAGCCCCTCGCGGTAGGTGATACCGCTCTCCGCGGCGTAGCCCACCGCGGCCGCCGTGGCGGCGTCTGGCACGGGCATGACCAGGTCGGCCTCGACCGGGTGCTCGCGCGCCAGCTCGCGCCCCATCCGCTCGCGCACGCTGTTCACCAGCCGCCCGTCAACGATGCTGTCCGGGCGGGCGAAGTAGATGTGCTCGAAGGTGCAGAGGGCCCGTCGAGAGGTGCCCGGCAGGATCTCTGTCTCGACGCCGTTCGGACCGATCGAGAGCAACTCGCCTGGCTCGACTTCGCGAATGAACTCGGCGCCGATGGTATCGAGCGCACAGCTCTCCGAGGCGACCACCCAGCCTTTGCCAAAGCGGCCGAGGCAGAGGGGGCGAATGCCCATCGGATCGCGGACGGCGAACAGCCGGTCCGTCGTCAGCACGGTCAGGCAGAAGGCGCCCTTGAGGCGTGGCATCGCCAGGCCGATCCGCTCGCGCCAGTCGCGACCGGGACCGTTGGCGCAGAGCAGGGCGATCAGCTCGGAGTCGGTCGTGGTGGTCGGCTCGATGCCCCGCGCTGCCAGGTCCGCGCGCAGCTCCGGCGCGTTGACGAGGTTTCCGTTATGGGCGAGCGCCAGCGGCCCATTCGACCCGTTGACCCGTAACGGCTGGGCGTTTTCTACCCGACTCGAGCCGGTGGTGGAGTAGCGCGTGTGGCCGATGGCGATGTGGCCGGTCAGCTCGCGCAGGTTCTGCTCGTCGAACACCTGGGCGACCAACCCCATCCGGGTGTGCAGCGCGATGCGCCGGCCATCAGAGGTGGCGATGCCGGCGCTCTCCTGCCCGCGGTGCTGGAGGGCGTAGAGTCCGAAGAACGTCAGCCGGGAGACGTCTTCGCAGGGAGCGTAGATCCCGAATACGCCACAGTGCTCTTGCACCCGGTCTTCAGCCCAGACTGCGCTCGAATCCATGTTCCCAGGCCTCTCTTAGCTGTTCCACGTCCGCGGCGAGCTGCGCGCCGAAGCGTAGCCTATCGCCACCGACGACCCCCAGGGTCAGCACGTCGACGCCCTTGTCACGCGCGAGCTGCTCCACCTCCGGTCGTAGCTCCGGAGAGCAGGCGATCAGGATCCTGGACTGTCCTTCCCCGAAGAGCGCCAGGTCGACTCGGCCGCCGGCCGACGCGACGAGTCGCTCCCAGGCCTCCGTCTCGATCCGGCATCCGCGCCCACCAGCGAAGGCGCTCTCCGCGAGCGCCACTGCGAGGCCGCCTTCGCTCAGGTCGTGCGCCGTGTCCACCAGACCGCGGGCGACCAGCCCGCGCAGCGTCTGCTGGACGGCGCGCTCGGTCGCGAGGTCCAGCGCGGGCGCGGGACCCGTCTCGATGCCGTGGCTGACCGCGAGGTACTCGCACGCCGTGGGCTGCTGTGCGACCGGGCCGAGCAGGAGCACAACGTCGCCATCGCGCTTGAAGCCACCCGAGGCGTGGCGCTCCACGTCCTCCAGCAAGCCCACCACCCCGACGATCGGCGACGGCTTGATCGCCTGGCCGTTGGTCTCGTTGTAGAGGCTCACGTTGCCGCTGACGATCGGCACGTCGAGCGCGCGGCAGGCCTCCGCCAGCCCTTCGATGGAGCGTCGAAGCTGCCAGTAGACATCGGGCTTCTCCGGGTTGCCGAAGTTCAGGCAATCAGTCGCGGCGACCGGCGTGGCGCCGCGGCAGGCGAGGTTGCGGCAGGCCTCTGCCACGGCGATGCGCGCGCCCTCGTACGGATCGGCCGCCGTGTAGCGCGGGTTGCAGTCCACCGTCAGAGCGACGGCAAGCGACGTGCCGCGCACGCGGACGAGAGCGGCGTCCAGCCCCGGGCCGATGACCGTGTTGGCCTGGACCGTGTGGTCATACGTGCTGAAGGCCGGGAAGCGGCTGCAGAGGTTTGGCGAGGCGAGCAGGTCGTGGAACGTCGCCATCAGGTCGGCCGGCTCGGGCGGGAGCTGGATCGGCGGGGGTGGGAGGGCTGGCTGGCCCCCGCGAGTGTAGGTCGGGACGTCGTCCACCAGGAGCGGGACCGGCAGGTCGGCAGCCACCTCGCCGCGGTCCAGGATCCGGATGCGGCCAGTGTCGGTCACTTCGCCAACCACGTCCGAGTGGAGGCCCCAGCGGGCGAACCGCGCCCGGACCGCGGCCTCGTGGCCGCGGTGGACGACCAGCAGCATCCGTTCCTGCGACTCGCTGAGCATCACCTCGTACGGCGTCATACCCGTCTCGCGGCGGCTGACGCGGTCCACATGGAGGTCGATCCCCATGCCACCCCGCGCCGCCACCTCGACCGAGGAGCTGGTGAGACCGGCCGCGCCGAGGTCTTGCATCGCGACGACCTGCTCGTGCTCCAGCTCCTCGAGGCACGCTTCGAGGAGCAGCTTCTCAAGGAACGGATTGCCAACCTGGACCGCCGGGCGGCGCTCCTCGAGCGCCTCGTCCAGTTCCGCCGAGGCGAACGTGGCGCCGTGGATGCCGTCTCGACCCGTGTCCGCCCCCACGACGAGCACGGGGTCGCCCGGCGCGCCGGCGCGGGCGCGGGTCAGCCGCTCGTGGCGTACCAGGCCGACGCACATCGCGTTGACGAGGGGGTTCTCCGCGAAGCTCGAGTCGAAGACGATCTCGCCGCCCACCGTTGGAACGCCGATGCAGTTGCCGTAGCCGCCGATGCCGGCGACGACGCCACGCACGAGGTAGGGCGTGCGGCCCTCGGACGGCAGGCCGAAGCGGAGGGAGTCCAGCAAGGCGATCGGTCGCGCGCCCATGGTGAAGATATCGCGCAGAATGCCGCCCACGCCGGTCGCGGCGCCTTCGTACGGCTCGACGGCGCTCGGGTGGTTGTGGGATTCCATTTTCAGAACGACGGCCAGACCGTGGCCGATGTCCACCGCGCCGGCGTTCTCGCCAGGACCCTGGAGGACGCGCGGGCCGGAGGTTGGCAGCAGCTTGAGCAGGGGGCGGGAGTTCTTATAGCCGCAGTGCTCGCTCCACATCGCCGCGAGCATCCCCAACTCGACGGTGTTGGGGTGGCGGCCAAGGCGCTTGACGATCAGCGCGTACTCTTCGGGGGATAGCCCGGCCGCCACCGCCTGCTCGGGTTCAGCGACCGCCTGCATGCGCCCCCACTGGTGCTAGTGCTGAGAGAAGCTTCAATCCGTCATCGCTGCCGAGAATGCGCTCTGCCGCTCGCTCGGGATGGGGCATCAGGCCAAAGACGTTGCCGCCTTCGCTGCAGATGCCCGCTATGTCGTCGAGCGATCCATTGGGATTGTACCGGGTTCCGCGCTCGCCACGCTCGCCGGCGTAGCGCAGCACGATCTGATGGTGACGCTCCATCCGCGCCAGGGTCCCGCTCGCCACGACGTAATTGCCCTCGTTGTGAGCGACGGGGAGATGGAGCACCTCGCCGATCTCGCAGCCGCGGGTGAAGGGCGTGTGGGTGGACTCGACCCGGACGTAGCACCAGACCGAGCGGAAGCACAGGCTGGCGTTGCGCTGCATGGCGCCCGGCAGCAGGCCGGCCTCGAGCAGGATCTGGAGCCCATTGCAGATCCCGAGCACCAGACGGTCTTCCCGTGCAAACCGCGCCACCTCAGCCATGACGGGAGAGAAGCGCGCGATCGCGCCGGCGCGGAGATGGTCGCCATGGGCAAACCCGCCTGGCAGAACGACCGCGTCAAACCCGCTCAGATCGCCCGTCTCATGCCAGACCGCCTCCGCCTGCCCACCGAGCACCGTACCCAGTACGTACACGGTCTCCTGTTCACAATTGGTACCTGGGAACGTGACGACCGCGACTCTCAAAGGATCCACCAGGGGGTATTTCAGCGGGAAGGGACGACGGGAAGACCGTACCACACGACCATCGCGCGACACACGCGGCAGGACGGACCTCGGCGCAACCCAGCGCGGGCTCCGCGACGCCAGGCTGGGGAGGGACACCAGGCTCTCTGCCGGCGACCACCCATGCCGCCCAGGTGCACGTCGGGAACAAATGCCAGGAAGCGACATGGCTGCCAGGATTCGGTCTTCCGAGAGCCGGCTCCCTGCCTCCCTGGTCACTGCGATCGATGGGAGCGAGGGGGCTTGCCGAACGTTGGCGTCTGGGCGCCATCCCCGCGTATGCTCGTGACCAGCACACCAGCCGCCCGCCGCGGAGAGGGAGCGGTCCATGCAGCTCGGCGTCATCCTGCCCAACTTCAGTCGTCTCGGCACGCGCGAGGCGAACGTTCAGATTGCCCAGGAGGCCGAGGCGCTCGGCTTCGATTCCATCTGGTCCACCGATCATGTCATGGTCCCGCACGAGAACCCGGAGCCGTACGGCCACGTCCTCGAGTCGATCGTCACGCTGAGCTACCTGGCGCCCCTGACGGCACGGGTGAAGCTCGGCACGTCGATCATCGTCCTGCCCCAGCGGGAGCCGGTCCTGGCGGCAAAGCAGCTCGCCACGCTCGACGAACTGAGCGGCGGCCGGTTGATCGTCGGGCTGGGCGTCGGCTGGAACCGGAAGGAGTACGGGTTCCTTGGCGCGAGCTTCCGCGACCGCGGGCGGCGGATGGATGAGTACATCCGCGTGTTGAAGGAGCTGTGGACGTCGCCAGAGCCGACGTTCGACGGGGAGTTCGTCAAGTTCGGCGACTGTTTCTTCTCGCCGCGCTCGCCCCAGCCGGGCGGTCCGCCCATCCTGATCGGCGGCCTGAGCGAGGCGGCGTTCCGCCGCGCCGCGACGCTGGGCGACGGCTGGCACGCCACCGCGCCGACAGTGGAAGACTTCGCGACGGGCATGCGTCGTGTCCGAGAGCTTGCCCAGGGACGGGCGATGACCGGCTCGCTGCGCATTCGCGTGACGTTCGATCGCAAGCTGCCGAGCCGCGCGAGCGGCTCGGGCTACCCCAGTGCCCACCTCGACGGCTCGGCGGAGGAGATCGCCGAGAGGCTGCGCGCCTATCAGCAGGCGGGCGTCGATTCGCTCGTAGCCCACTTCGGCGTGGACGACCTTTCCAGCTTCCTGGAGGACATGCGCCGCTTCGCGCGCGAGATCCGGCCACAGATTGCCGGAGAGTGAGAGAGACAGCCGGCCGGGTTGCTGCAACGGTTATTCCCTCGAGCTCAACGGCTGCATCGCCGCGGCCAGTCGGCGGGCGCCTTCGGCGATGCGCGCTTCGTCGAGGGCGGCGAAGCCGAGCAGCAAGCCGGGACGGGAATCGAAGCCGTGGTAGAACGGGCGCAGCGGATAGACGCCAACGCCGCGCTCTCGCGCCGCCATGACAACCCGCGACTCGTCGAGTCCAGGGCGCAGCCAGGCGGCAAGGTGCAGGCCGGCGCCGTAGCCGACCGGCTCCAACAGGTCTCGACATTCGGCATGGAGGGCAGACACCAGCGCGTCACGACGGGCGCCGTAGAGGCGGCGCATGCGTCGGAGGTGACGCTCGTAGTGCCCCTCCGCCATGAAATCGGCCAGAACCTGCTGCTCCGGCGTCCCGGTCTGGCGGTCGGCCAGCCACTTCGCGGCGATGGCCGCCTCAACCAGCCTTGGCGGCAGGACCAGGTAGCCGATCCGGAGCGGCGGAAAGAGCGGCACGGAGAAACTTCCCAGGTAGACCACCACGCCGTGCTCATCCAGGCCCTGGAGCGACTCCAGCGGCCGGCCGTCGTAGCGCAGCTCACTGTCATAGTCGTCTTCGAGCAGCAGCGCGCCGCGCCGCGCCGCCCAGTCAAGCAGGTCCAGTCGCCGCCGCAGGCTGAGCGTGGCGCCGGTCGGGAACTGGTGGGAGGGGGTGGCGTAGACCAGACGTGGCGCCTGGGGCGCGGCGGGATCGGGCAGCCGGTCGACGCACAGTCCAGCTTCGTCCACTGGTACCGGCAAGACGTAGACGCCGTAGGCGCGGAGCGCCAGCGCCGCCTCGGCATAGCCCGGCTCCTCGAGGGCGGCTGCCTCGCCCGGCTCGAGCCACAGTCGCGCCACGAGGTCGGTCCCCTGCTGGGACCCACTGATAACGACCACCTGGTCGGCCGTGCAGCGCACGCCGCGCGACCGGCCAAGTTGGGCGGCGATCTCCTCGCGCAGACGCCGGTAGCCGGCTGGCTCGCCGTAGCTCGCCAGCCCCTCGGCGCCACGTAACCAGCGTCGCGCGCTCAGCCGCCGCCACACCTCGCGCGGAAAGGCGGCCCAGTCCGGCTGGCCTGGTCGGAAGTCGATCTCGATGCCGGTGAGTCGCACGCCCGTTGGCGCGGCGAGGCGCGCGCTGGCCCGCAGCCGTTCGCCCCAGCGGGACAGGCGGTCGGTTGATGGCGTCGTCGGCGTCAGATTCTCCCGGCCATCCTGGCTCGCGTCCAGCCTGGGCGTCTCGGCCGGCAGGTGCCGTGTGACGAAGGTGCCGCTGCCCTGTCGCGCCTCCAGATAGCCCTCGGCGTGGAGCTGCTCGTAGACGGACACGACGGTCGTCCGGGAGAGGCCCAGCGTGGCCGCCAGCTCACGGCTCGCACAGAGGCGCTGGCCGGGTGCAAGCTGGCCGCCGAGCATCTCCGATCGAAGTCGATCGTAGAGGCGTCGCTGCAGCGTGCCGGGGTTCGGATCGGTCCGTCGCATCCTGATGGTCCGAAATGGTCTGGCAGATAGGCGTCGAAATGGCTCTTGTGCTGAACCAATTGTAGACCTATGCTGCCAGAAACGGCCGTCAGCGCGATGGCCAGGTCTGAGGAGGCGAGACGTTGGAGCAGTCAACCTGGACGACACGCGTGGGGCTGGCGCGGATGCTGAAGGGCGGCGTCATCATGGACGTCGTGACGGCGGAGCAGGCGAAGATCGCCGAGGAGGCCGGAGCCTGCGCCGTCATGGCGCTCGAGCGCGTGCCGGCGGACATCCGGGCGTCCGGCGGCGTGGCGCGCATGTCAGCGCCGGAGCTCATCCAGGAGATCATGGAGGCGGTCTCCATCCCGGTGATGGCGAAGGCCCGCATCGGCCACTTCGTCGAGGCCCAGTTGCTCGAGGCGCTCGGCGTGGACTACATCGACGAGTCCGAGGTGCTCACGCCGGCGGACGACGAGCATCACATCGAGAAGCACGCTTTCAAGGTGCCGTTCGTCTGCGGCGCGCGTGACCTGGGCGAGGCGCTGCGTCGGATCGGTGAGGGCGCGGCGATGATCCGCTCGAAGGGCGAGGCGGGCACAGGGAACATCGTGGAGGCGGTCCGCCACCTGCGCTCGATCGGTGGCGCCATCAAGCACCTGACGGTCATGGGGCCGGACGAGTGGATGGCCGAGGCCAAGCAGTTGGGCGCGCCGTAC
>JADZDV010000044.1 GCA_020850915.1 Chloroflexota bacterium
AGGCCGTCAAGTCGCGTGCAGATCTCGGCCACGGCTTGCGCGTTTGCGTTCGTCACCGCGAAGCCAGGCTGAACGGCGACGGCTCGTTCGATGAACAGGGCCACCGCGTCATACTGGGTGAGTGCGTTGGGCGAGACGTCGCCCGCGGCCCCGGGGAGCGCAAGTGGTGTGACTGGGACGTCGCGTTCGCTGCGGAGTTGCAGCGGCGCTCGGCTGGTGACCAGGAGCGTGAGTCGTGGGCAGGCTCGTAGCAGTGCATCGACGTCGGTGGCGGCGGCGATCACTTGCTCGAAGTTGTCGAGTACCAGCAGCATGTGCCGGCCACGGAGATAGTCGATGAGTACGTCGAGGATGGGCCGGCCGCCTGGGTCCTGGATGCCCAGCGTCGCCACGATGGTTGGGAGTACCAGGGCTGGGTCAAGGAGTTGGGCGAGGTCGATGAAGTAGGCGCCGTCCTCGTACAAGTGCAGGAGTTCGGCCGCCACTTGCAGGCCCAGGCGTGTCTTGCCGATCCCGCCCGGGCCGCTGAGCGTCACCAGCCGGGCGCCGCCGCCTGCCAGCAGATCGTGGAGCGCCCTGATTTCGTGACGCCGCCCGATCAATGGTGTTGGCGCAACCGGCAGGTTGTGTCGGTGGGCGCTAAGCGACGCCAGCGGCGGAAACCGCGTGCGCAGGCCGTCCGCTGTGAGCTGGAAGACGTGTTCGGGGCGTGCCAGATCCTTGAGCCGATGCTCGCCAAGATCGATCAACAAGGCGCCGTCCGGCAGGTGGTCACGCACGAGGGCGGCTGTTGCCTCGGATAGGAGCGTCTGCCCGCCATGCCCGATACCGCGGAGTCGCGCGCATCGATTGACCGTGGACCCATAGTAGTCGCCGTCCCGTAGCTGTGCATCGCCGGAGTGGAGAGCGATGCGCACGCGGACCGGCCTCGGCGTCGGCCACGGCTCGTCGGCTAGTGTCTGATGGATTGAGAGCGCGGCTGTTGCGGCGGCCAGCGCCGACTGAAAGACCGCGAAGGTGCTGTCACCCTCGCGTCGCTGCTTCAGCGCGATGCCCCCGTGGCCCACCACACTGTCGGCGATGATGGCATCGTGCCGGGCGAGGGCGGCGTGCATAGCCCCGTGGGCATTCTCCCAGAGCGCGGTGCTGCCCTCAACGTCGGTGAGGAGGAACGTCAGCGTCCCAGTCGGTAGCTCCGCCATCGGTCTGCCTCTCGGGCCCCTCGTAGCGACCAATTCGCGCGGCATCGTGACCGTGCTGGGTGCTGCGCGCCGGCCGTCTACACCGGAGTCAACATGCATGTGAGTATCACGTCGGTGGCTGACGGATCAAGGGGCCAGGGGGCAGCCAGCCATCGTGCCTGGCATGTCCCTCGTACAAGCTAGCGGGGGAGGGGGACCGCCTCGACATCGGAATCGTCGGGCAGGCAACGCCCAGCACCCCTGCTCCCGGGAGGAGCGGGTTACGAGCATGCCGCTCGCCTATCGCCTAGACACCGACGCTTCGAGTGCGTATTCCACGGCCAGCTCCTGGGACATGGCACGACCTTCAGCCCACTGCGCCGCGAACGTCTCGACTCCGAGCGCGGCGCGCGCTTCGGCTGCGTCCTGCTCGTACAACTCACGGAATGTCTGGGCAGCCTCACGGATGCCGCTCGTTTCCCGCATGGTCTCGGTCGCGCCGAACAGGCGCGCTGCACGCACGTGGTCGGCAGCCAGAACGGCCGCGCCTGCCAGCCCGCCAATCGCCCGAGGCATGATCCACTGGTCCCTGAGCTCGCTGCTGACGCGCAACGTCTCTTGAAACAGCTCCGACGATTCCTCGTAGCGCCCCTGCCTCCGTGCCACGAGTGCGAGGCCGGCGAGGGCGAGGCCGAGCGTGTGGCGATCATTGTGAGCGCGTGCCACCTCCGCAGCCGCCTCCCGGAACCCCCGCGCTGCGGCGAAGTCGCCCTCTCCGTAGGCAACATGCCCCAGCTGACCGAGCGCGAACGAAAGCGCCCACTGGTCGCCGTGTTCTCGTGCGATCGCCACACTCCGTTCGAGGAGCGCACGCGACTCCGCCAGATTCTCCAGGCGTGCCTCCGCGATTGCCTGTTCAGCGAGCGCACGCCCGACCTCTAGCAGTTGGCCGGTCTCTCGGAAGATGGTCGCGCTTTCCTGCGCCAGCGCTCGCTGGGTGGCAAAGTCGCCGCGCATGGCGGCGACGAACCCTGCGGAGTAGAGCGCGCGCGCCCTGCCGACCGTTCGCGCCGACGCATCGGGCAATGAGAGCATGGCCATCATCCAGTCATGTCCCTCAATTGCGAGTCCTCGGTACTCCCAGTACATCCCGAGTGCCCCGGCAAGGCGGAGGCCAATCTCGGTGCTGATCTCCCGGTCCCGGCACCAGCCGAACACTGCGCGTATGTGATCGAGTTCCGTATCAAGGCGCGCCAGCCAGGCCAGCTGGTCTCGCCCGAGGAGCTGATTCCCTGCTTCCTCCGCCAGAGCGAGAAAATACGATGCATAGCGCTCGCGAACGGCGCCGACCTGCCCGCTCGCCTCGAGTTGATCACGGGCGAATTCTCGGATCGACTCCAACATGGTCAAGCGCGGCACGTCGAGCGTGCGCTCCTGGCGCAACAGGTTCTGCGCGAGCAACGATTCCAGAATGTCAAGGAGACTGGTGATCGGCGGCGCCGCGCGAGATGTCTGCCTCGCGCTGACATCCGAGGCGTCCGGCGATGCCGGTGCAACATCCGCACCGGCGGTGCAGATTGCCTCGGCTGCCTCGAGGCTGAACCCACCAGCGAAGATCCCAAGCTGTCGAAACACGGCCCGTTCGTGGTCGCTGAGCAGGTCGTAGCTCCAACCGATGGTCGCTCGAAGTGTCTGGTGTCGCGCCGGTGCGTCGCGCGGGCCACCGACGAGAAGCGGAAGCTGCCGGTCAAGACGGCTCAGCATCGCCACTGGCGGAAGGAGCGCAACGCGCGCGGCCGCTAACTCGATGGCTAACGGGAGTCCTTCGAGTCGCCGGCAAATCTCCGCCACGACCTGGACATTCTCGGCGTTCAGCCGGAACCCGGTCACTCGCAGGCGCGCGCGCTCGACAAAAAGCTGCACCGCCTCGCCAAGCTGAGGTGACTCTGGCCTGGCCGCGTCGCCAATGCCTGTTGGCAACAACGGCACCGACCAGACCGTCTCGCCACTGACCCCCAGCGCAGCCCGACTGGTGGCGAGAACTCGGAGCTCGGGGCAGGCCGCTCGAAGCGTCTGCGCGGCAGATCCACAGGCGGTCGCCAGATGCTCACAGTTGTCCAGGACCAGGAGTAAGCGCACGGCACGGAGGGCGTCAGTCACGGTCGCGATCAGCGGGCGATCAGCCCGCTCCCGCACGCCTACGGCACTGGCGATGGCGTGGGGCACGAGGCCCAGGTCCGCGATTGGCGCCAGTTCGACGAACGCCACCGTGAGTTGTTCACGATCAATCAATCGACGCGCGGCTTCGACCGCCAGCCGGGTCTTGCCGATCCCGCCGGGACCGGCAAGGGTCAGGAGGCGCACGTCGTCCTGCACCAAGAGATCCGAGATCTCCGCCAGTTCTCGCTCGCGCCCGATGAAGGTTGTCGGTGGAACGGGCAGGTTGGTCAGCCTCGCCTGGACATATCGGAGAGCCGGGAAATCGGTCGGCAGATCCGCGGTCATGACCTGGTACAGGCGCTCTGGATGAATCAGGTCACGGAGGCGATGCTCTCCCATGTCTCGGAGGTCAACATCCTCCGGCAGGGCATTGCGGATCAGGTCGCAGGCCGCCTGTGAAACCAGCACCTGGCCGCCGTGGGCCACGTCTCGGAGCCGCGCGCAGCGGTTCACTGCCGAACCGTAGTAGTCTCCATCACGGAGATCAGCCTCACCACTGTGCAGCCCTATCCGGACCTTGATCGGCCTCGGCGTGGGCCAGCGCTCGGCAGCGAAGGTGCGCTGAATGGCGACGGCGGAACGAACAGCAGCGGATGCCGAGGCGAACACGGCGAAGCGGCTATCACCCTCGCCGCGTGGTCGGATGTGGACGCCACCGTGCTCATGAACTGCGGATTCGTAGAGCGCGTCGTGGCGGACCAGGGCTGACCGCATCGCTTCGGGCGCTTCCTCCCAGAGTGCGGTGCTACCCTCGACATCGGTGAGCATGAACGTGACCGTACCGCTCGGCAGTTCGGCCATCTGGCACCCCTCTCGTCAGGAGGTCTGCGCCACGCGTGTGTCATCACAGCCGCCCGGTGAGCGCTCACCATGGCAAAGCTCTGGTCGTCTGAGGCGGAGGTTTCGTGTCGATGGGCGCGGTGAGGCTCCGTCACCAGCGGCCGTCATCGTCGAGGATCAGTCGGCGATCCGGAGTACGCGGATCTAGCGCGAGAGCAGGGACACGGATTCTACATGATACGTCTGCGGAAACATGTCGAGGGGTTGGACCGACTGCAGCGTGTACCCGCCCTCGCGCAGGATGGCAAGATCGCGGGCCAGTGTGGACGGCTCGCACGAGACGTAGACGATCCGCTCCAGTTCGGCGGCGATCAGCGCATCCAACACCGGACGCTCGCAGC
>JADZDV010000045.1 GCA_020850915.1 Chloroflexota bacterium
CCGTCAAGCGGTCCGAGCGCTGGCTGGCCAATCCCGATGAGGTGAACCACCGACTGGAGAGCCGTGTGCGGGAGATCCGCACGCACGGTTCGGAGGGAGGGGGCCGCAAGGCTCCCTACCCTATCGGTTCCCGGGATCATCGGCTCCGGGAGCGTGGTTCGCCACAGCGTGACCCCTCGCAAGCTCGTGATGACAGGTGGCTATGGAGCTGGCTCCAGGAGACCCGGGTCAGACCGGCGCGGCAGCAGCGGCCCCTTGGAATTCGCGAGGACGCTCGCAAGACTCTGACGGGCACCCGTTCGTTCGGGCCGGCTGCCGGCGCGCTCGGGGGTGGCGCCCAGGTTACCGTCAGGAAGCGGCGCGGATCATCACGCTGACTATTTCCGCCGCCGAGCGGGCGCGGGATCGCCGCTCAGGGCGTACCGGATGACACGTCCGTCGCGCTCCCTGCTGAGAATCCCCGCCTCGCAGGGAATCCTGAGGTGCTGGGTCGTGACCGAGCGCGCTCGGCCGATGACCCGGGCGATCTCGGTGACCGGGAGCGGACCGCTCCGTAACGCGCAGACGATCTGGGTCCGGTTCGGTTCGCACAGGGCGACGTGAACACGCTGGGCCAGGCGTCTGGCCGACTCGTTCAGCAGGGACGAACGCGCAGCATGGATGCTCGCCGGCCGGATTGCCTGGGTGTTCTGGTCACTCACCGTTCCACCTCCTGGCGGGCAATCTGCGCCACGGCGACAGCAGAGGCCCCGCTGTGAGCAACGCTTGCCAGCAGAAAGGCAACGCCCGTGCCACGGTTACAGCGGGACTAAGAGCGCGCGCCGGACGGCGCCCAGTCCACCACCTCTAATTGGCAGGAGACCCGACCGTTCCAAGCGTTGCGGTGCAGGTGGTAGACGACGTCCAGATCCTCCCCGAGCGCGCAGGGTGGCGACGCGGTGCGCCAGGCGATGCCGTCGAGCGGACCTTCCGCGGTGGAGAACCCGAGTTTCAGGTGCTTGCCGCTCCCGACCGGGCGGCAGTCAGTCAGGCGAACGTCCCGGGTGAGGAAGAGCGGCGTGCTGTTGGCCGCGCCACACGGCTCGAGATCCGCCAGGATGTCCAGCGTGGCCACGTCCCTTGCCGTGGAGGGTCGCAGCTCGGCGTCCAGCTCCAGCGCTGGCTGTTCGAAGAACTCGCCCCGCTGCGCTTCCACCGCGTCGGAGAAGCGCTCGGTCAGCGCTTCCACGTGCTGCACCGGCAGTGTGCACCCGGCCGCCATGGCGTGGCCGCCGAACCGGGTCATCAACGCCGCGCTCGCCGAAAGCGCCTCGACCACGTTGACGCCCTCAATGGACCGGGCCGACCCGCGCGCGACGTCGCCGTCGATCGCCAGGACGACGACCGGTCGGCTCAGCTCCTCGACCAGACGGGAGGCGACCAGCCCCACGATGCCGAGGTGGAACGGGCCGGCGACAACGATGCCGGCTCCAAGGCGCCTGGCGGCGAGGGAGCGGCGCGCCTGATCGAACGCCCGGTCGGTCTCCTCCTGTCGCTGGCGGTTGAGCCGCTGAAGCTCCTCTGCCAGAGGCGTGGCCTGTCCAGCGTTGGATGATAGCAGCAGGTCCAGCGCAAGCTGCGCATGGTGGATGCGTCCGGCGGCATTCAGTCTTGGCGCCAGCGCGAACGCGATCTGCTCCGCCTCGACCTGGCGTTGTTCCAGACCCGCCACGCGGATCAGCGCGGCGATCCCAGGCCGCGGCTGGCCGTTCAGCCGGTCGAGGCCAAGCTGGACCAGCGTTCGGTTCTCTCCCTCCAGGGGCATGATGTCGGCGATGGTGCCGACGGCGACGAGGTCGTAAAGGTCGGCCAGAAACTCGTCCGCTTCGCCAGGCAGCAGGCGATGGAGCAGGGCGGTCGCGAGCCGGAAGGCCACGCCGACGCCTGCGAGGTGCTTGAACGGGTAGGCGTCGTCTGGGCGTTTCGGATTCACGACGGCGACGGCAGGCGGGAGCTCGTTGGGAACGAGGTGATGATCGGTGACGACCACGTCAAGCCCCCAGTTGCTCGCGGCCTCGATCTCAGCATTCGCGGTCACGCCGCAGTCCACGGTGATGACCAGGGACGCTCCAGCGGTTCGTAGGCGACGGAGCGGCTCCTGCTGGAGTCCGTAGCCGTCGCGGACGCGGTGCGGGATGAACGGCAGGAAGTGTGCGCCGAGCCGGTTGAGCGCGTGGACGAGCACGGTGGTGGCGGTCAGCCCATCGGCGTCGTAATCGCCATAGATGGCGATCGTCTCGCCCCGACGGATCGCCCGCTCCAGGCGATCGACCGCGGGCCGCATATCGGCGAGCAACCAGGGATCGGCCAGCGGCAGCGTGCGGGCGGCAAGAAAGCGGTCCGCCGTCGCGGCATCACGGACACCACGGTTGAAGAGCAGCTGGCCCAGGAGCGGCTGCTCGGGCGAGATCGTGCGCAACATGGCGGTCGGCTGCCGAGGCCGAAGCAGCCATTGGTAGCGCGCTCCACGCCACTCCAGACGCCGTTCAGGTTCGATCACGCCACATTGTAAGGCGGCGCGGCGGGTGGTCGGCGCAACTTGACGGGGCCGGGCCGGCGTCGCTACGCTGGCCAGAGCGCGCTTGCGTTGGAGCGCATTGGAGCCAGATGTGATCGACTGGGGACCAATCCTGGGGGCGACGCGGCCGTGGATCGAGTCGGTGCCACCCTGGGCGCTCCTGAGCACCGCGCTGGGACTGGTGAGCGCCGCGGCGTACTACCTGGCGGTTGGTACCGGCCTGCGTAGCCTGCCGCTGTGCCTGGCGCTCGGGATGGTTGTCGGGCCTCTCGCGCAGCTTGTCGGCTTTCGACTACCGCTTCCGCCGCCGCCTTTCTCCATCGGCGAGGTACACCTGCCGGCCGTCGCGGGGGGCACGTGGACGATCCTCCTGATGGCGCGCCTGCTGCACCTGTGATACGATCGCTCGCTGGAGGTACGATTTGGGGCCCACGAATGTTGCAGAATGGGTTGCCTTCCTGCGTGACATCGTTCTCCTCCTCGCCTTCCTGGTGTGGTTCATTGCAGGCATCATCGCGGTCGTTATCGGCATCTTTGTCTACAAGCTCTTCAAGATCGTTCGCGTGAAGTTTGGAGATGTTACCGACGATGCGAGACAGGTGCTTTCCAAGACACGCGACACAGTGGGCACTGCCGGCGAGAGCGCGACGCGAGTCAAGGACACCGTGACGTTTGTGAGCGACAAGGTGGTCATGCCGGTCATTGTGGTGGCGTCTGCCGCGGCCGGTACGAAACGGTTCGTCGAAGCGTTACTGGGGCTTGGCAAGGATGGGACTGACGACGTAGGGTGAGAAGAGGAGAGGACCCGGCATGTGGAGCTTTGCGCTAGGCGCGCTGGCTGGCGGTGTCGTCGGCGTGCTGCTGGCACCTCGAAGCGGCCGAGAGACCCGCGCCGCTATCGTGGCGTGGCGTGAGGCGAATCGGACCTCGGCGCCTGAGGGGCCGGCCGGCTATCTGAACGAAGCGCTCGATCTCGGCGCGGCGATCGCGCAGGCGGGTCGCGAGCGTGTGGAGCGGGCGATGGAAGCCGCGCGCATCGGAGCGGCGGAGGCGCGCCAGCGGCTGCTCGACGAGTGGCGGCGCTGACTGGCGCTGCTGGCCGACTGCTCCGGGCTCGCCGGCCGGACTATTCGAGCGCCTCGGAACCCGGCGTTGACGCTTGGGAGAACCGGGTCATGACACGAGGGATCTCCGACCACAGATCAGAGGCCAGGAGACGGTCTGTCGCCCGCGAAACTGTGGCCGCGCGCGCGGCCAGCGCGTGCACACCCACCCCCAGCCTCGCCGCCACGGCGGGCTCTGCGGCCTGTGCGAGCAGACCGGCGATGATCCCGGCCAGCACGTCGCCGCTGCCCGCGGTCGCCAGGGCCGGGTTGGGATGCGGGTAGACCCAGGCTGGCTCTGACGGCGCGGCGACGATCGTGTGGGGCCCCTTGAGCACGACGATCTGACGCCACCTCGCGGCCGATTCCACCGCGAGCTCGAAGTCGTGTTCGATCACCCTGGCGGTGCTCTGCCCGGTGAGGCGGGCCATCTCACCGGCGTGCGGGGTGAGCACGCAGCGCTCTGGCACCGCGCGCCACCATTCCTGGCGCTCCGCCAGCGCGTTGAGGCCGTCGGCATCCACGACCACGCCGGGCCCTCGAACGGCCTGCCGAACCGAGGCCAACAGGCCTGTTACCAGCGCGGACGCCTGGGCGCCTCGACCCAGTCCTGGACCGACGAGCAGCGCGCGAAAGCTGCCCAGCCGCTCCAGAAGGCTCTGAATCGTCTGGCTGGGCGGCTCGTCGTCGGCGCGCGGGAGATAGGTGGCCTCCGGCAGCGAGACGGCGGCGGCCGCGGTCACGGCGGCCACGGTGGAGAGCGCGACGAGCCCGCAGCCAGCCCGGGCCGCGGCCGTGGCGCTGAGCAGCGGCGCCCCCACATAGGCCGAGGACCCGCCGACCACCAGCGCCCAACCCAGCGATCCCTTGTGACTGTTCAGCGGCCGGGGCGGCAGGAGAGGCGGAAGACTGGCCGTTAGAATGGCGCGACGGCGGGCCCCCGCGATCTGCTCGGTCGGCAGGCCGATCCCGGCGAGGCGCTGCGTGCCGACGCGGCTCGCGGCCGGGAATCGCAGCGTTCCGATCTTGATGCCGCCCAGGGCGAGCGTCACGTCCGCGCGCACCGCTTCGCCGGGGACGTCGCCACTATCGGCGTCGACGCCGCTCGGAACGTCCACCGCCAGGACGAGGAGGTCCGGCCCCCGATCGCGGCGAGCGGTGTTCAGCGCGCCGGCGAAACGGTCCAGCGGGGCTCGCATCGGTCCGTGGACGCCGATGCCCAGGAGTCCGTCGATCGCCAAGGTCGCTACGTCGAGGTGGGAGCGGAGCGACTCGAAATCCGCCTCATCGCGGCAGACGCGGGCCGGGAAGGCGACCGCCGCGACATGCAGGAGCTCCTCCTCAAGGATTGCGTTCCGCGGTCCGAGAAAGATGGCCACCTCGCGGCCCGCGTCTGCCAGGCGGATGCCCGCCAGGACGGCGTCCCGACCGTTGTTACCCGGCCCCGCCAGGACGACGACCCGGCCGGCCGGTCGGAGCCGCGCGGCCAGGTCGGCAATCTGTCGCGCGGCGCGTGCCTGCAGCGCCTCCTCCGGCGCGCCGGCAGCCATCGCGGCGGCTTCCAGCGCGCGCATTTCGGCCACGGTGACGACCGGCGCGCCGTGCGCTCGGTACGCGGCGAAGTCAGCGCTCGGAGTCAGCGGCATGGCGAATGACCACCGTGGCCACGGCGTACTGCTGGCAGTGGGAGAGAGACACGGCCATCTCTTCGACTCCCAGAGCCGTGGCGCGTTCAGCGGCGTGCCCGCTGAGCCGGAGCAGCGGTCGACCGCCGCCCGGTCGGAGGACCTCGATCTCATGGAACGCCATCCGGCTATCCCCGAGCGCCTTGATCGCGGCCTCTTTAGCCGCGAAGCGGGCTGCCAGCGACTGTCCACGTCCGCCACTCTCCGCTAGCTCTCGTGGCGTGTAGATGCGGCGGCGAAAGCGGTCGCCGTAGCGGCGGAGGGCGCGCTCGATCCGCTCGATCTCGACGATGTCCACGCCTACCTGCAGCACGAGCCTCTCCCGTTGGCGGCCTGCGAGCGCAACCTCGCGGCGCCTGCCTGAAGGCCAGTATACCAGCGCCCGTCAGCGACGTATTGACAGGATGTCAACAGACCGGGCCGCCATCCCGCGGTTGTGGACAACGGCCGACGGTCCGGCGTATTGTTGACGATCCGTCAACATCCCGGAGGGAGCCGAGCGGTGGTGAGCCCAGCGACGTCGAAGCTCGGTCAGCTCGTGAGAACGCTCCGGCAGCGCGTTGGCCTTTCCCAGCACGAGCTGGCGCGCAGGGCTGGGATGGACGTCGCGTACGTGAACCGCATCGAGGCGGCGCCGGCCGAGCGTCCGGTCGTGCCGCGTGACCGGCTGCTCGGCTTGCTCGCCTCAGCGCTGGCGCTCACAACCTGGGAGATCGATCGTCTCTACGTGGCCGCGGGGCGCTGTCCGCCGAGCGTTGCTTCGCTGGGCGACTGGGATCCCGCGCTCGGGGCTCTCTGCCGTGTCCTGAGCGATCCCGCGCTCACGGCTGACGACCTGGCGGAGTTCCGCTTCGTGCTCGAGACCCTTGCCAGCAGGTGGCGCCGCGGCGAGGCGTGACTCGGGGCCGGAGTCTGGCCGGCTCCCTCCACTCCGTCCAGCTCGGCGTGTCGCGGGGGCTGCTCGTGTGACTCGGGGCCGGAGTCTGGCCGGCTCCCTCCACCGCGTTGGTCCCGATGGGGGATAATGGCATCGTCTGCCCACACGCGTGGCAGCGGCGCGGTGACCCTGTGAAGAACCCGTTCGACCATCTCGAGAGACTGCTGGAAGGGTTCGTGGAAGGCACGAGCCAGCGGATGCTGGGAGCGCGGCTCCAGCCGGCCCAGGTCGGCCGCGCTTGCGCTCGCGAGATGCGCTCGGCCGTGGCTGTGGGGCTGGATAGTCCGATCGTCCCGAACGTGTACGAGGTCCGACTGGCTCCGCCAGACTACGGCCGTTTCGAGAGCTTCCGCCAGCCGCTCTCCGACGAGCTGGCACGCTATCTCGTCCGACTCGCCGAGCACCACGCCTGGAAGCTCCTGGCGCCGGTCCGGGTCGAGATCGCGAGCCGGCCCAGCGTCCGCTCGGGCCGGGTGGTGGTCCATTCGCGGTTCTCCGACGCGAGCGCTGTCTCCGAGGCGGAGGAGACCAGGACGGTTGCCCGGCCGGCGAAGACGAGCCGCATCGAGGTCGTCAGACGCCCGATCGAGACCGTCCCTGGCAGCTCCACGTTCCTGCTCGATGGGAGCGGAGGGCGCTTTCCGCTGCGAAAGCCGCGTGTCACCCTGGGGCGTGCGCTGGAGAACGACGTCGTCCTCACGGACGAGCGCGTGTCACGCTTTCACGCCGAGCTGTTGCTCGAGAACGGCAACTGGCTTCTTCGTGATCTGGGGAGCACCAACGGCACGCAGGTTGCCTTGCACACAGTGCCGGAGGCTACGCTGCAACCGGGGCAGACGTTCTCTCTTGGCGGGTATGAGATGAGGCTCGCCTCTGACCACGCGCAGGGTGGCGGGTGATTTCGACCCTTCCAGGAGATTGGCTGGTCTTCGCCCTACGGTTGCTGTTCCTGGTGCTGCTCTACGGGTTTCTGTTCGCCGTGCTGAAGATCCTGAAGTCTGATCTGTCGAGTCCTGCCGCGGCGCCTCGGCCTGTCGCGCAGTCGAGAGCGCCAGCGCCCGAGCCGCCAGCGTCAGAGCAGCCAGCCGAGCTGCTGCTGGTCCCGCTCAGCGGTGAACCCGGCGTCCCCCTCAGGCGGCCCATCGAGCTGAAGCTGGATAACGTGATTGGACGTGATCCCGGAAGCGACGTTGTCCTGGACGATTCATCGGTCTCGGGGCGGCACGCGCGGCTGCGGACGAGAGACGGCGTCTGGGCGATCGCGGACCTGCGGAGCACGAACGGTACGCGCCTCAATGAGCGGCTGGTCGAGGGAGAGACGCACGTCCAGCCCGGGGATCTCCTGACATTCGGCCTGGTGCGATGCAAGCTGGTCCGGCGGTCGTGAGGCTGGCACGCCCGTGGCGCTGGCGCGAGCTGGCCCTCTTGCTGTGGCCGGCAGCCCTCCTGGGAACAGGCATGGCCTGGCTGCAGGTGACGCGCGCGGGCGGGGTGGACCGGGCTGGGCTGGTCGGCTTCGCGCTCTTCGTCACTGTCCTGCTGGGGGCCCACGTCTGGCTGAGTCGGCGCATCCGCACTGGCGATCAGGTGCTGCTGCCGACGGTGGCCATGCTCTGTGCCATCGGACAGCTCATGGTCACCCGCCTCGAGCCGTCGCTCGCGCCGCGGCAGCATCTCTGGGTAGCGATTGGCCTGGTCGTCATGGCCGCGGCGGCTGCACTCCTGCCGAATGCCGAGACGCTTCGCCAGTATCGTTACAGTCTGGCAGCGGCGGGCTTGCTGCTGGTGGGGGTGACGTTCCTTCTGGGTGTGGATCCCAACGGGAGCGGCGCCCGCCTCTGGCTTGGTGTTGGCGGCGTCTACTTCCAGCCGTCCGAGCTGCTGAAGGTGCTCCTGGTGGTGTTCTTCGCGGCGTATCTGGACGAGAATCGCGAGCTGCTCGTCCACACCGGTCCCCAGTTCGGACGCTGGCGCTTGCCGCCGCCGCCCTACCTGCTGCCGATCCTGGCGATGTTCGGCGTCTCGCAGGCCCTCCTGGTTTTTCAGCGGGACCTCGGCGCCGCCCTGCTGTTCTTCGTCGTCTTCCTGACGATGCTCTACATCGGCACGGGCCAGGGAATCTACGTCGTCGGGGGCTTGCTGCTCTTCGCGGTCGGCGCGTTGGTGACGTCGCGCTTGTTCGGCTATGTTGATGCACGCGTCTCGACCTGGCTCGATCCCTGGACCCAGGCCTCCGGAGCGGGCTACCAGCTCGTTCAGTCGCTGCTCGCGCTCCGGGCTGGCGGTCTGCTGGGCGCCGGCCTTGGCTGGGGGTATCCGACCTACATTCCCGCGGTCCACACGGACTTCGTCATCTCCGCCATCGGCGAGGAGCTCGGTCTGAGCGGGACGCTTGCGACGGTCGGCCTGTTCGCGATCCTCGTGGAGCGAGGCTATCGGATCAGCCTGCGAGCCGCGGACCGCTTCCAGATGCTGCTCGGCGTCGGCCTGAGTACCGTCGTCGGCGTGCAGGCGCTGATCATCTTGTTTGGAACGCTCCGCCTCATGCCGTTGACCGGGATTACCCTACCCTTCATCTCTTACGGCGGTAGCTCGATCCTGGCGAACTTCCTGCTGGTGGGCCTGCTCCACCGGATCTCCGCGGAAAGCCGGTAGGATGGAGCAGCGCATCAAGCGCACGGGCATGCTTATCGGGCTCGGCTTCGTGCTGGTGGCGCTGGCTCTGGGCTACTGGCAGGTGTTCCAGCGCGTTCCCCCGGACCAGGCCGCCCTTGATCCCCGGATCTTCGAGCGCGCTGCCCGCATCCAGCGCGGCGACATCGTGGACCGCCGCGGCCAGCCGCTCGCGCAGACGGTGAACGCGAACGGGCAGACGCGGCGCGAGTATCCCGTGGCGGGCGTGGCGCCGATCGTGGGCTATGCGAGCCCACGCCTCGGCACGAGCGGGCTCGAGGCTCGTTATGACAACCTGCTCAGCGGGGAGGACAGCCCGAGCCTGCTGGCTCGCCTGAGTCGAGCCTTCCTTCACCGCGCGCAACGAGGGGCGATCGTACGGACCACGATCGACGCCGACGTTCAGAAGGCCGCCGTCGCGGCGCTGGCCGGCCGGTCTGGCGCCATCGTGGCCCTGGACCCGGTGCGCGGCGACGTCCTGGCGCTGGCGTCGGCGCCGACGTTCGACCCGGCGACGATCGACGCCCAGTGGGACCGGGTCCGCAACGATCCCAGCCATCGCCTGTTCAACCGAGCCACGGAGGGGTTGTACCCACCGGGCTCCACCTTCAAGACAGTCACCGCGGCGGCGGCGGTTGACGAAGACCTGGTCAACCTCGATCAAGAGTTTTCCTGTACAAAGCCGATCGTGCTGGACAACCTGGCAGTGGACTGTCGCAACCACAGCCAGCTCCCGGTGGTGGATTTCCGCGAGGCGTACGCCTGGTCTTGCAACCGTACCTTCGCCCTCACGGCGCTGGGGCTAGGCTATCCAGGCCAGGTCGACCTCAGCGACACCGCGACTCGCCCGTACCCCTGGGAGCGGAACGGCTACGCCCCGAGCGTCGATCGCCTGCGAGCGATGGCGAATCGGTTTGGCTTTGAGCGCGACGTGCCGTTCGACCTACCCCTGGCTCAGAGCCGACTCGCGGACCCTGGTCAGGAGATGTTCCCCGCATTGCTGGGCCAGACCGCCTTTGGACAGGGGCAGGTGGTGGCAACGCCGTTTCAGATGGCGCTCGTGGCCGCGGTCATTGCAAACCAGGGGCGGCTGCCGATGCCGCGGCTGGCGCTGGATGCGCGGGCACCGGACGGCACGACCCGCGACCTGCGTCCGTCGGACATGGGCGTTCTTCAGGTGATCAAAGAGAGCAGCGCAGCAGCGTTGACGGACATGATGGCGCGGTCGGTCGATCACGCATACGCTCAGAACGCGAAGATCGCGGGCACCACTGTGGCGGGCAAGACCGGTACCGCTGAGGTTGGTCAGGACTTGACACCGGATAGCTGGTTTATCGGGTTTGCGCCGGCCAGCCAGCCACGCGTGGCCGTAGCGGCGGTCTTCGAGAACGCTGGCTCGGGATCGAATGCCGCTACCATCGCCGCGCAGCAGGTCCTGAAGGCGGCGCTGGCGGTGTACAGGCCGTGAGCGCGATAGTATGCTGAGGCAACGGAGGAGAGAATGGCAGCGGACTGGAGCGAGCCGAGCGGGCAGGACGGGACGGGCGATGGAGCATCGACCCTCACACAGCTCGTACTGGATCGAGCGGGTGCGCTTGCTAGCGCAACGCTCGAGGCGGTAGCGGAGCGGCCGGCCCTCGGGCTTGGCGCGCTCGCGCTGGCCGGCGGCCTCATCGTCGGCCTGTGGTACGGACGGCGGAGGAAGCGGCCGAAACGAGCGGCGAGGCAGGTCGAGGACAATGCGGAGGAGTCTAGCGAGGCCGCGGAGGAGCTGGTGCGGCTCGGCAAGCGTGGTCGCCACGCCGCGGAGCCGGCCCGCAAGGCCGGGAAGCGAGCAAGCAAGGTCACCCTCAAGGACGTCGCGGCGCTCGTACCGCTCGCCCTGAAGCTGCTGGAGAACCCTCTCGTCCGAGGCGCGCTCGTGACCGCCCTCTCCAGGAGTGCCGCGAAGCGGATGAAGGGTTGATGTCAGGCGACCCCGAGGCGGCTTGAGCCAGGCGTACGTCGCCATAGACCTGGAGCTACTGGACCCAACCGACCGGGGCCAGGAGATCCTCGAGGTCGGCGCCATCCGGTTCCGCGGCTCGCGGATCGAGGACGAATTGTCGCTCGTCGTTAAGACACGCGGCCCGGTCTCACCGCGGATCGCCGCTCTCACCGGCATCGGGGCCGCCGAGCTGGCGACAGCGGTACCGTTGGCCGAAGCGCTCGCCGCGCTGGCGCACTTTGTGGACCAGGACCCGGTCGTGGGGCAGTCCGTCGAGCTGGACATCCAGCACCTCCAGGCCAGCGGCCTGAGCGCTCGGAACCCCCTGCTCGACACGTACGAGCTGGCGACGATGCTGTTGCCGGGCCTGCCAGCGTACGAGCTGTCACGGATTGCCGAGACCCTGGCCGTCATGCACGACGAGCGACGGCACCGCGCGCTGCCGGATGCGCGGCTAGCGATGCGGGTGTTCCTGGCCCTCGTCCAGCGAATCGAGCAACTGGACGCGCGGATTCTGAGCGAGATCGTTCGGCTCGGCCGACCGCTGGACTGGCCGGCGCTCGAGCTGTTCGAGACTGCTTGGCGACGCAAGATGGGGAGTTCCAGCGCCTTCGACCTGGCGGCGACGTTCCGAGACGACGCGTCGGACTTGCTGGCGCGCATGCTGATCCCGCGGTCGTCCCGTGAGTTGCTCTCGCCATCCGAGGAGCCGCGCCCGGTCTCGATTTCGCGTCTTGAGAGCTTCCTGAGCGCCGGCGGGGACGTGGCGAGTCGGCTGGCTGGCTTCGAGGAGCGGCCTGAGCAGCTCGAGATGCTCCGGGC
>JADZDV010000046.1 GCA_020850915.1 Chloroflexota bacterium
CGTGCGGGGTGCGGCTCAGCCGGCCGTGGCCGGCCCGTCCGCTGCCGCGAAGCATCTCTCCAGCTCGATGACCTCCGGCAGGCCGAGGCGGCGCTGGCCTGCTCCAGCTCGCGGACGGTGCGCATGGCGTTGATGGCGTTGCCGAAGCGATTGTCGGCGCCGACGTAGATCTGCAACGTGGTGACGGGCGCGATCCGATGGACCGTCTGACGTGGCACAATCGAGGTCTCCAACAGGCATCTCAGTGGAGCCAGAGATGAGATTCGGATTGATGCTGTTCCTAACCAGCGAGACAATCGGGGTCACTGAACTCGCCCGCGAGGCCGAGGCTCGCGGCTTCGAGTCGCTCTTCCTGGGCGAGCACTCGCACATTCCGGTCAGTCAGCAGAGCATCCGCACGGATGGCTCCGAGCCGCCTAGAGAGTACACGCGTTTCGTCGATCCCTTCGTGGCCTTCGGCGCCGCTGCCGCCGTGACGAGTCGCCTCAAGCTCGGCTCCGGCGTCTGTCTCGCCTTCCAGCGTGACCCTATCTACCTGGCGAAGGAGATCGCGACGCTGGACGTGATCTCAAACGGCCGGTATCTGTTCGGCGTTGGCGGCGGCTGGAACGTGGAGGAGATGGCGAACCACGGCGTGCGCCCGGCCGATCGCTGGAAAATCCTGCGCGAGCATGTACTCGCCATCAAGCAGATCTGGGCAGAAGAAGAGGCCGAGTTTCACGGCGAGTTCGTCAACTTCGACCCAATCTGGTCCTGGCCAAAGCCAGTCCAGCAGCCCCACCCGCCCGTCCTGGTCGGCGGCTCCGGCCCTCACACCCTCCGGCGAGTGATCGAATACGGCGACGAGTGGATGCCGATCCAGGGCCGGACGCGGGAACCGCTGGGCGTCTGGACATCCCGCCTCCAGGAGATGGCGGAAGAGGCCGGACGTTCGCCCATACCGGTGTCGATCTTCTGGGCACGGCCCGAGCTGAGGGAGATCCAGCAGTACGCGACGGACGGGGTGAGTCGCTGCATCTTCATGCTCCCAGCCGCCGGGCGCGAGGTGGTGCTCCCAGCCCTCGATCGGCTCGTCGCCCTCGCTCAGCAGTACAAGCGCGCGGGCGCGAGCTAAGCTCGGTGGTGAGTGCTTTTTTTCCCCCAGCCCGGGCGATTGCCGTAGCATGGCCAGGTTGACCCCAGTTGACGAAAGGAGAAACCGTGCGCGCGAGCCAGGTTGCCCATCAGCGGTCCGTCAAGCGCCAGACTTGACGTTGTTCGGTCGCGTGCTGTAGCACGCACTCTGTCGCCGCGCGGCACCATCCGCCGCCGGGGCGCACCCCGCCATCGTGCCGTCAACCCGCACCAGGGAGGCCGATGCCGTCGTAGCCCGGACAACGACTTGCCGCGCCATTGCTCAGCTCTGCCTACAAGGAGCATCTGTGGCAAGTCCTGCATCCGCGGCTGCTGCCACGGCAGCAGCCAGCCGCTCCGACTACGTCCGAGGCGTCGGCCTCCTTCCCCTCATCGCCGTGGTCGGACTATTCATCGTCAAGTGGCAGCCTTACTACCTGCGTGCGTTCAGCGCCGCGGCGAACCACACCCTCGGCCCGTCGATCGTGACTGGCACGGAGGCCGCGCCGCCAGCTCCGTCGCTGCAATCGGCCCTGGACTACGGCCTCGCGTACTTCCGAGCTATTTGGCAGGCGATGGTGCTCGGGCTCCTGCTCGCGGCAACCATCGAGACACTGCTACCCCGCGATCTGCTGGTCCGGGTGCTCGGCCCCTCCACCGCGCGCTCGTCCGCGCTCGGCCGCATCCTCTCCCTGCCTGGCATGATGTGCACCTGCTGCACGGCACCAGTCGCCATCGGACTGCGCCGTAGCGGCGCGTCGCTGGGGAGCGCCGTCGCGTTCTTCCTCGGCAATCCGACCCTGAACCCGGCCGTGCTCGTCTTCCTGCTGTTCACGCTTGGCCCGGCCTTGCCCCGCCTGGTGCTTGGCGTCGGGCTTGTCTTCGGGTCGGCGGCCCTGGCCATGCGTCTTGGAGGCCTGGCAGGGCCAGCGCCCGCCCTTACGACGCCCGAGCCGCTCCCCCCCAGCGGCAACCGGGGACTCCGCTGGCTCAAAGCGCTCGCCAGACTGACGATTCGGCTCCTGCCGGAGTATCTGGTCGTGGTTGGCCTGCTCGGGTTCGCCCGCGCGTTCCTCTTCCCGGCGGCGAGCCCTGACCTCGGCAACAACCTGCCGGTCATGATCGGGCTTGCGATCGCCGCGACCCTGTTCGTCATCCCCACCGCTGGTGAGATCCCCATCATTCAGACGATGCTCGGCTACGGCATTGGCACCGGACCGGCTGGCGTGCTCCTACTCACCCTGGCACCGCTGAGTCTGCCCTCGCTCTTGATGGTCTCTCACGCCTTTCCGCGGCGCGTGGTCGTCATGCTTGGCCTGGTGCCCATGGCTATCGGCCTGCTGTCAGGTCGCCTGGCGATCGCTCTCAGGCTCTGAAGGGGACGCCTCTGCCAACGACGCCGCGGACGAGCGGTCGGCGGCGTCCTGACACCGACAGCGCTCCTATCTGTCTATCGACCACGCTGCAACATTCCTCGGGCGCACACTACCGATTTCGGGCGGCGTCCTTGACATGCTCCCGGATCCGGAGTAGCATGGCCACCAACGGTGGGGTGGGCGCGAGGCTGGGCGTCCTTAGAGGCGCCGTATGGGATTCCGTGAAAACGGAGTGGCGAGGTAAAAGCGGGTGCGCTTGTGTAGCGCCCACCCCACCGCTTTTCTCTCCCAGGTCAGGCAGCCGTCCGGTTTGCCCCGCCTCGCTTGAGTGCTCGCCCGGGACCAATCGCCTACCGTTGTTGTCCACGTCCTTGGGAACAGGACGCCCCAGCGACTGTCGGCGAGCTAGCGCAACCGATCGAGCAGCCTCGGTAGGTCGGCGAATCGCTCGATGACGCCGACCGGTCGGCCGACGCCCACGTCCTCCTGCCGGAACTCGCGCGTCAGGACGCCCCGGATACCCAGCGACCGTGGCCCCTCGATGTCCTCACGTACACGGTCTCCGACGAACAGGCAGGCCTCCGGGCGCAGTCCCAGCCGGTCAACCGCGGACAAGTAGATCCTCGGGTGCGGCTTCCGCACGCCCACCTCCGACGA
>JADZDV010000047.1 GCA_020850915.1 Chloroflexota bacterium
CCACGCCGTCCCGCGTCTGCTGGAGCGCGGCGATCGGCTCGATCTCCTCGCCGCACACGGGACCTCCGGATGTGCTGCCACCCACGCGCGTCCATGCAAGGACCGTCCGCGCCGCGCCGTTCAGGAGCGAGGGTCGAGGAGGACCGGGTTCGCTAGCGCAGATCGGAGCACGCGCTGGAGCGGACGTCGGTGGTGCGGACAGCGCCGCGCGCCAGCACGGGTCAGGTGACGCCCAGACTTGCCAGTGCCCGACGCACCGCGTTGCCGACGATCCTGTGCCCGGCGCTGGTCCAGTGGCCGTCGGTACGGAACCAGCAGTCAGCAGAGCACGCGGCATGCAGGTCGTCATCCAGGGCGAGACACCGCGTCTGACCCGCGGAACACTGCCGCTGGAACACAGACTGGACGTCGTTTTGGAGACGGACGTCCCGAGGCAATAGCTCTTTACCGAAGTGTGCGATAACCACCTGAACACCCCTGGCCTCGAGCGGCAGAACCCGTTCGGCCAGAATTCGTTCGTACAGCTCGACGCCTGACGACCACTTCTGTTCGGCCGCCTCTCTCCCCTGGAGGTACGACAGGGCGCCTGTGAAAACATAGGAACGGTTGCGGAGCAGATCCACCACCCCGATTGACGGAGCGTGCTCGACCAGACTTCCATCGTCATCGAGTGTGAAAAACGGTTTCGAGCGCCCTGCGAAAGACCGTCTGGTGATGTCCAGAAAATCGTTGTAGCACGTGAGCATGAGGAGCACGTCTCCGGACTCGAGTCGCGAGGCGTCATCCCTCGCTACCAGCACCTCCTGGTCAGTCCCGAACCCCTCGACGGCCTTGTTCATCCAGGAGTACGTGCGCAGCGAGTCGAACGCGATGTGGTCGAATCGATCGCGCTCCGGGATGCCGAAACCGGCCGCGAAGGAGTCACCGACCACGAGGATCGTGTGCTCGCGAGCCGGCCGGCTCTCCCAGTGGTCCCGGAAACCATCCTTGTTCGTGGAGATCTCGTATTCATTCCCGTCCGGGTCCCAGCGACGTACGTCGATATCGGGCAGGTACCGCCAACCGGCGCGGCTGTCAACCTGGACCGTCCTGGGCTGATGCAGTACGTTTGTCACGTACAACGCGGCGGCAAGCTCTGAGAGCGCCGCGGCGCTCGCCAGCGACAGGCACACCAGGAGCACCTGGACGCTCCAGCGCGGCCGTCGGGACCGCCCCTCTGTTGAAGGGAGGCTGTAGCCCGAGGCAACGCGTTTCGAGGTCCTGTCTCGGCCGGTGATGAGGCAGGCTCCTTTCAGGTGGCTTGACGGCCCGCGGTAGTATAGGCGACACGCTTCTTGAGACAGGTACCGCCGCGCAGCACGGCGCGACTTCTGCTCTATGGTGAGACCTGGTCTCGGTACCGGCCGGCGTAGTGGGCGCTGCCGATGGTGGTCTCGAAGGTCATCTGGCAGACGGCCGTACCGGGACGCAGGGCCAGCGGCATCGGGCCGGCGTTGTTCATCTCCAGCGCCTGGTGGTTGTTCACCCCCGGCTGGACCAGCGGCGCCGTCATGTGGACGATCAGGCCGAGGCGGGCAAAGCGGCTCCGGCCGTGCAGCCAGCCACAGAGGGTGTCCGGCAGGCTGACCCGCTCTCGCGTGACGCCGTGGCAGGTCTCGCCGGGCATCAGGACGAAGTAGTCCTCGTCGCCCACCTCAACGACCTCGGTCACCTCCTCGTACGGCACGTCCTCCGTCACGTGGAAGATCTCGCGCACCCGCCGGAAGACCCGGAACTGGTTGGAGAGGTGGAGGTCGATCGAGGCGGGACCGACGGCGCGCTCATCGAACGGGTCGATGCTGATCTCGCCAGCGCGGACGCGCCGGATGATTTCATCATGCGTGAGGATCGCCACCCTGCACCTCGTCGAGAGTTTGCGCCTGGCCTCGGCCGCGCCTGCCCCCGTGCCGGTCGTCACTCCACGCCGCGCCTGCCCCTGTGCCGGCCGTCACTCCACCCTGCCCCTCGAGACGGCGGCGGCGCGCGCCTCGAGGCCAGCCAGCGGAGCCTCGGTGTCATCGCGCTGGATAGCGATCAGGCCGACCAGGCTCAGTGCGCACAGCAGGTTGAAGCCGACGATCATACCGGCGAGGGAGCCGAAGCCGGACGCCGCGATCAGGACGCCGCCAAGCATGGAGGCAACCGTCCAGCTCAGACTGGAGGTGGCGACGTACAGCCCCATGACCGCGCCGCGCGCGCCGCGCGTCAGGTCCGTCACGAGCCAGAAGAAGGCCGGTCGGCCCAGCGCGCTGACAAGGCCCCAGACCAGGCCGATCGTCGCTGAGACCCACAGGTCCGGCACCAGGAGCAGCAGCGCCCCGGCGGTCGCGGCGGTGGCGAGCATCGAGTACAGCACGAAGTGCGCCTTGCTGGAGACGCGGTCGGTGAGGGGCCCGCCGATCAGCGTGCCCACCAGATTGCCAACGGCCACCACCATGAGCGCCCCGGCGAGGCTGCTGTACGGCACGCTGTAGCTCTCGATGAAGAAGCTGGCGAGGTAGATCCCCACGGCGCCGTAGGCGACGCGCTCGGTGAAGCCGGAGAGCATGACCAGGCCAACGCGCGGTTGCAGCAGCAGCGGCAGCGGCGGCGGACCGAAGCCACGCCCCTGGGGGAGCGCCCGGCGCGCGGAGCTGGGCACAAGGAACCAGGCGACCACGACGAGCAGGAGCGTGAAGACGGCAAGCCCGCCCACCGACCAGCGCCAGCCGGCCACGGAGGCGAGGAACGTGATCAGCGGCACGCCGGCAACCTGGGCCAGGGACATGCCGGCCATCGTCCAACTGAGCCCCTTGCCACGCTCGTTCGGCGGAAAGACGTCGCCGACGGTGGCCAGAACGGTTGGCATCATGACGCCGCCGCCGAGGCCGCCGAGGAACCGGACCAGCATCAGGAGGTTGAACTCCGTGACCACAGCCGCCAGCAGCCCGCAGGTGCTGAGGACGGCTAGCCCGTAGAGGAGGATCGGCTTGCGGCCGAAGCGGTCTGAGAGGCCACCCCCGAGCAGGGAGGCGGCGGCCCAGGCGACCGCCATGGAGGTGACGAGCTGCCCGGTGGTACCGATGTCTCTCCTGGACTCCTGGGCGATCTCCAACAGGAAGGGGCTCAGGGCGAGAAAGTGGCACTGGGCGGCGAACGGCATGAACGGCAGGGCGACGAGCAGGCCGCGCTGGCGGACGCCGGAAAGACCCGCGCGGAAAGCCCCCGCGCTCTCAGGAATAGGAGCGTTCACGTCCGGGTTGTACCCTCTGACCGCCCGTCGGCCGGGCCGACGGGCAGATCGCCATGCGCTGACGGGTACCATAGCAGAGCAGAGTACCCGGGCGCGGCGCGACAGAGGGGATGTGCTGAGGGGGCGTGGAGGCTGAGGGGACGTGTAGGTAGATGGAAGGGCGTGTCTATCAGATCAACATCTCGGCCGGCGGCGTACCAAAGCGGCCGGTCGAGCGGGCGGTGCTGGGTCCGCTGGGTCTCGCGGGGGATGAGCACAACGACCGCGCCAACCACGGCGGTCCGGAGCGCGCGGTCTGTCTGTTCAGCCTGGAGGTCATCCGGGTGCTGGCGGCCGAGGGCCACGCCGTGGCACCGGGCGTGCTGGGCGAGAACCTTACCCTGGTCGGCCTGGAGTGGAGCCGGCTCCGGCCTGGCGACCGGCTGCGCGTCGGCCCGGCGTTGATCGAGGTCACCCGTTTCACAACGCCCTGCATCAACATCAAGCCGGCCTTCAAGGACGGCCGCTTCGACCGGGTGCTGGAGCAGTACCATCCGGGGCAGAGCCGGGTCTACGCCAGGGTGATCGAGGGGGGTCAGCTTGCCACGGGTGACCCCGTGACGGTCATGCGTCCGGCGCCCACGGCAGCAGATCCTGGTCCTCGAGCCTGAAGAGGCGGGGTGAGAGCCCGCGGGCGCTGGCGGCAAACTCCTTCGAGACCGTCTCCGCGGCTTCGCGCGCCAGCTCTGAGTCGGCGCCGTCAAACAGCATCAGGCGGTCGCGATGCGGCAGCCCCACCAGGAGCGGCCCGCGGAACGGGTCGCACAGGTTGCGGAGGACCGTTCCGAGCAGGACGCGCGTCGCGGCAAAGTCGTCCTCGGAGGCCAGCTCCACGATAGCGCTCCGCCCGGCGCGCTGCTCGAACCGCGCGCGGATCGCGTCGGAGCGCTCCATGAGGTTTGCCACCGCGATCTCGTGGAGGTCCGCCAGGCTCGTGTCGAGCCGCTCGGCGGTGCTCTCGGTCAGGAACGTCACGTACGACGTCTCCGGACGATCCACCACGTAGCAGACGACCAGCCCCTCGGCCAGCCAGCCCGCGACGGGCGGATCAGCGGTCGAGCCGGCCTCCGCCAGCCAGGCGGCGCTCTGGACGCGGGGCAGCAGGTACGGCGTGAGCGTCTCGAGCGTCTCGCTGTCGGGCAGGCCTGAGAGGCTGGCCGCGCGGCTGGCGACCAGCTCGGCGATACCCGCGAGGACGTCCTCGAGGCGGTCCGGCTCTGCCACGTAGCGCTCGTAGGCGTTCGTCAGATCGATCGCGGCGCCATCCGCGACGATTCGAAGCTGTCCGGAGTCGATCTCAGCGCCGGGGGCTCTCTGGCGGACCTTCGCTACGGCCGCGGCGGTGAAGCGTACGGGAGACAACGGCCCGCCGCCGCGCGACCAGGGCCAGATGGGAGCTCGCATACGCCAACTGTACCAGGCGGACGTCCGCCCGCCGCGGTGCCCGCGCCGCGAGGCGATCGGGCGCGAGCGGCGGGCCTGTTGAGCGCGGCCCCTCGTCAGGACGTGACGATCGCCAGACGGTCTGTGGCGGTCGTCTCGACCGTCCCACCAGAAGGGACCGTCAGGCCGTTGGGTGGGAAGTCTCGCTCGGTCACGTCGGAGCCAACCAGGCAGTTGCGACCGATGACCGCGCCGCCGGGGATCTGGGCTCGCTTGCCGACCACCGTGATGCCGCCGGTGAGGTGCTTGGGAAACCGTCGGTTCTGGCGCGGCTCGCCGACGCCCAGCCTGGCGCCCGCGCCGACGACCACCTCCTTGTCCAGGATGCAGCGGTCCACCAGGGAGTTCACGCCGATGGTGCAGTCCATCATGACGATGGAGTCGCGCACCACGGCGCCCTCGGCCACGTAGACGCCGGGCGAGATCACCGATCGCTCGACGGTGCCGTGGATCGTGCAGCCGTGGGAGATCAAGCTGCGTCGGACATCGGCCTCATCCGCGATCTTGGCCGGCGGACGCTCCTCGGAGCGCGTGTGGATGACCCAGTCGCTATCGTACAGGTCGAAGTCGGCCGGCTCGCGCAGGAGGCCCATGTTCGCCTCCCAGTAGCTCTCGATGGTCCCGACGTCGCGCCAGTAGCCCTTGAAGGGGTAGGCGTAGACGCGGTCGACCTCGACCATACGCGGGATGATGTTCCGGCCGAAGTCATGGTCCGAGGCGCGGTCCTCCGCGTCCTCCTGGAGGCGGCGCAACAGCAGCTCGTACTCGAAGACGTAGATGCCCATCGAGATGAGGTTGCTCGCCGGGGTGGGCGGCTTCTCCTCGAACCGGACCACCTGGTTGTCCCGATCGACCACCAGCGTGCCGAAGCGGCTCGCCTCCTCGATCGGCACCGTCATGACGCCCACCGTGACGTCCGCGCGGTGCGTCTCGTGGAAGTTCAGCATGCGGGTGTAGTCCATCTTGTAGATGTGGTCGCCCGAGAGGATCAGGACGAGGTCTGGCTTCCAGTCCTGGAGGAACGAGAGGTTCTGGTAGACGGCGTCGGCCGTGCCGCGGTACCAGTCCGAGCCCTTGCGGCCCAGGAACGGCTGGAGGATGCGAACGCCGCCCCGGGCGCGGTCCAGGTCCCAGGGTTTGCCAACGCCGATATGGTCGTTGAGGGAGTGCGGGCGGTACTGGGTCAGGACGGCCACGTTGTAAATGCCAGAGTTGACGCAGTTCGAGAGGGTGAAGTCGATGATGCGGTACTTCCCGGCGAATGGGACCGCGGGCTTGGCGCGCTTGGAGGACAGCACGGACAGGCGCTCGCCCTGGCCGCCGGCGAGTACGACCGCGATGACAGATCGCATGCTGTGGCCTCCCATCAGACTGCCCCGGAGGAACGCGCCGCTGCTGAGCGGGACACCCGGCGGCGTCATCGCCCGCCGCCGACGGAGCCCCGCCACGAAGACGCCTTGCCGGCACGCGCTGAGCAGAGTATAAGCCAGCGCTCAGGCTGATGGGACGACGCCGGCCAGCCAGACAAGGTAGAAGATGAAGCCGAGGTACAGCAGCCCACCGAGGCAGAGCACACCGGGCGTGAGACGCTTCTGGAAGACGAGCATACCGTAGACGAGCAGCGTCGAGGCCAGCGCCATCACCGCGCTGGTCAGGCCAGGGAGGTCCAGCACCCAGTCCGTCAGCCAGAGCCCCACAGTGACCGGGATGCAGCTCTGGAAGACCATCGCGCCGGTGATGTTGCCGAGCGCAAGGGTGTCCTTACTGCTCCTGATCCAGACGACGCTGTTGAACTTCTCTGGCAGCTCCGTCGCCAGCGGGGCGAGCACCAGCGCGAGCACCAGCGGCGGGATGTGGAGGCTGTGGGCGATCAGCTCCACGTTCGCCACGAACACCCGCGACCCGGCCACCATCAGCGCCAGGGCGATGCCGATCTGCGCCAGGACCATGACCATGCTCGGCCGCTCCGCGTTGGGCGCGAAGCGCAGCGGCGACAGCTCCGACTCCAGCGCCTCAGAGCCGCCCTCGGAGCTGAGCGTTCGCCAGACGTAGTAGCCGTACAGGCCGATCAGCAGGGCGCCGACGCCGATCTTCACAGCGTGCAGGCCGATGAACGACGACAGGATCGCCAGCGTGTAGACGATCAGGAAGAAGCGGACGTCCCGTTCGAGGATGACCGCGTTCACCCGCACCTCGCGGGTGCGGCGGCCACGCGCGGCGTAGAAGTAGATGGAAGCGCCGGTGACAAAGAACGCCGCGGTCGCGAGCATGAAGGGAGCGCCCAGAATGGCGCCGATGCCGACCTCGTGGGACGCCTCGCCGTCACCAAAGACAATTGCGACGATCGGCAGGACCGTCTCGGGAAGGGCCGTTCCCACGGCGGCCAGGATGCTGCCAACGGCGCCCTCGCCGAGGTCGAGCTTCTTACCCAGCCATTCCACGCTGTTGGTGAACAGCTCCGCCGCCACCAGGACAACGGCGATCGCGACGACCAGCCAGACAACGCTCAGCGCCAAGGAGCTACTCCGCGGGGATGCGCCCTGGGGGTTGTCGGCGAGGTTCGACCGTACGACACTCGCGGGCTGGCGCTCCCTTTCATTGTACTGGTAGTCGGGTACGAGTACTCGGGCTGGGTACTACCCGATGATGTTGCAGCGCCGGACGCCCCTACGGCGGTGCCGGCTCACACGAGGTCCAGAACGAGGGCGCTCCAGCCGAAGCCATCCGCGCCGTAGCCCTGGCCGGAGAACGGATGGTAGAACTCACGCAAGCCACCCCGCGCCACCAGCGCGAACGTACGCTCCGCGAGCTCCCGGGCGAGAGGATCGTAGCCGTGCTGGCGCAGACCGTGGACCAGGAACCAGTTGGTGTTCACCCAGGTGGGACCGCGCCAGATCAGACCGGAGGCGTAGTCCGGCTCGAAGCTCGGCTCACAGGCCGCCACGGAGGGGACGGGGTACGGCAGCCAGAACTCCCGCTCGTTGAGCAGGTGCTCCTGGACGAGGCGCGCTGCCACGTCAGCCTCCAGCTCGGACAGGACCAGGGGCATGAGCGCGCTGATGGTGAGAGTCCCCGCGGGCTGGCGGTCCGCGCCCGCGTAGTCGAAGAAGCAGCCACGCTCGGCACTCCAGCAACGCTCCATCAGGGTCGCCAGGCCGCGCTGGCGTCGCTGGCGCGGGATCGCTGCCGCGCTCGACGCGTTCGGACCAACGCTGTCAGAGCCGTCTAACGCCACGAGCCGCTCGAGCGACTCGAGACCCTGGAGGTAGATGGCGTTGACCAGGACGTCGGTCCAGACAAAGCGGTCGAGGGCTACCAGGTCGCGATGGCACGGCCAGCGGCCAGCGTACGCTCCGATCAGGCGCGCCATGGCCGCTTTGAGCCCCGGATCGTCGAGCGTCTCCAGGCCAAGCAGTGCATCGTACTTCGGGCAGGCGTCCATCCCGGACTCGTCGGGCTGGAGGATGGCGATCAGTCCCGCGCCATCCGGGTCTCGTTCGCGCGCTAGCCAGTCGTAGTAGCGCCAGACGACGGGCAGCGTCTCACGTAGGAAGCTCTCGGAGCCGCCCGCCGCCATCACTCGCTCCAGGGCCAGTGCGAGGACGGGCGGCTGGATCGTCGCCGTGCGCCAGTGATCCAGCAGACTCACACTGTAGCTCGCCAGCGCCGCCGCGTGGGAGGCGCGCTCCCAGAGCAGGATGTGCGGGATAAAGCCGTCGGGCTCGGCGGCGCTGAGGAGTGAGCGCAGCTCGCTCTCCGCGAGGCGGACGTCCACGTGGGAGAGGGCGATGGCGTGGAAGCAGGAGTCCCAGAACCACTGGAAGGGGTAGGCCCGCGGGGAGGGACAGACAAAGTCGAACGAGCGGCCGTCCCAGGCCGCGCGGCCGCGCCGGCGGTTCTGCGTCAGGACACGTCGGGCTTCCGCGAAGGCCACGTCACGATCGGCCGCGCTCACAGGATCTCCAGGCAGACCTGGTAGACGTGGCTGTACAGCTTCCACGCTTCTGCGACGAAGCTCCATGGCGGAAGCGGACGGTCCGGCATGACGTGGCTGAACAGCTCGAACTCCGTGTACCGCCGGACCGTGCCGGGCGGGGCCTCCGCCACCAGTCGGCGCGACTCCGTGTAGGGAATGTAGGCATCGGAGCGATCGTGCATGACGTAGAGACGGCTGGCCAGTCGATCGAGGTGGGTGCTGGGCGAGATGGCGCGCAGCCGCTCCAGCACGGCGGGGGGCAGCGCGGCCAGGTCCGCGTCCACCGCCTCCGGGTGGTCGCGGTCCAGCAGGCGCACGATGGTCTGCGCGTCGCTGCCCAGTTCGCCAAGCTCCTCGCGGGCTGTTTCGTCGCCACCCAGATAGAGCCGGGTCAGCAGCTCTCCTTCCGGCCCCGCGGGCAGCGATTCGACGAGCTGCTTCTTGAAGACCCAGAGCGTCAGGTCGCTCGGCTCCCAGGGCTGGGGGCCCTGCTCGGTCTGGATCTCCCGCGCCACGACGGACCGAAGAAGACGCCGCGCGTCGTCGTAGGCCCCGAACGGGTTGACGAATGCCAGCCGGTCTCGAATCCGCTCGTCCTCAGCGCTCAGCAGGGCGATGGAGCCGCCCACGGAGAAGCCGACGATGCCGACCCGGGGCGGATCGACCTCTGGCTGGTCGGCCAGGAAGCGCACAGCTTCGATGAGCGTGTCGGGCTCGCGCGGGTCGATCGTGCCAGACGCGAGCGCGGAGGACTCCGGAATCATGACGACCGCGCCGGCGCGGCTGAGACCGTCCGCCAGCCGGGTCAGGACCGGGTCGCGCCGCGAGAAGCCGACGGCGCCGAGGAACAGTACCAGCGCGCCGTGCTTCCCGCCGCCAGCCGGCAGGTAGACGTCGGCCTCGACATGGCCCGAGGCGACGTCATAGTTGTGCTCCACTGTGCGCGGCGGGCTGCTGATGAGGGTGAGCGGGCGAACGGGCGAGCCGGGAAAGAGGTCAGTCAGCACGAGGACCGTCTACGCGGCGACCTGGACCGGGTGCAGCGAAATGAGCAGCCCGATCAGACCCAGGACGACCAGGACTCCGAGCAGCAGCCGTTGGCCGCGAGTCGGTCGACCGACGGTCGGCCGGGAGCGGGCTGGGCTCACCGGCCCGCGGGACGAGGGAGTATCTCGAGCTCGCGGGCGTTGGCCGCGAGCAGCTCGTCGCCGGAAGAGAAGATGGCGGCGAAGAGACTGTACCGCCCCGGCGGGGCGTCCGCCGGGGCGCGCCAGGGGCTGAAGCCCTCCTCGACGCGGTGGACCGCGAGGACGCCATCAGCCGGCACCTCCGGTAGCTTCCGATACTCGATCCAGAGGGTCGTCTCGGCGGAGTCCTTCAACCCGAAGGCGTAGGTGAGATCGTGGAGCGACCGTGGCAGGTCGTTGACGACCCAGAAGCCGGCCTGGATCTCCGCCCCCGCCATAGCGTTCTCGCGCCGCAGGTCGATGAGGGGCAGCAGCGGCTGGTAGGCGCGGCGGAGCGCCTCATAGCCGAGCTTCGGACGCCGCTGGTAGTCCAGCACCGCCCAGCTCATGGCGTCCCAGCACTCCATGAACATGAACTGGAACAGGCCGGTCATCGGCGCGTGTTTCGCCCGGCGATAGCTCTCGATCGCCACCTGGAGCAGACGCGCCTGGTAGCGCTGGCTCGCCTCGATCAGCGCGTCGAGCGGCTCATTCGGCGAGAGCTTTGCCACGTGGAACGTCTGGTCGTACTGGAAGTCGTGGTAAGCCCACGCCGACCAGCGCGGCGGCGACAGCTCGTCGCTCGCCAGCATCGTTTCAAGCGCCTCCCGACAGGGCAGCGCCTGCGCGCCGAACTCGCTGACGAACGGCGCCGCTGGCAGGGCGCGGAACTCCTCGACAGCGCTCCAGTACCAGCCGGGATAGGGGTGGGTGTGGAAGTCCGACGCTTCGAGGACCGGCCGGCTGCGATCGACCGCCTGGAGCGACTCCGCGAGCCGCGGAGCGAGGCTGTGCCGATTGTCGGACGGCTCGTTGTGGCAGCACCAGAGGGCGATGCTCGGGTGGTTGTAAAGATGGCGCCCCATGGCGGCAACCTGACGGCAGGCCTCGGCGACGAACTCTGGCGTCTCGCGGTAGCTCCACTGGAGGGCGAAGTCTTGCCAGACGAGGATGCCGGCTCGGTCGCACGCGGTGTACAGCTCGTCGCGGTTGACGTGGGCATGGACCCGGACCGCGTTGACGTTGGCCTCTCTCAGGAGCTGGACGTCGCGAGCGATCGCCTCGTCCGTGTACGTGGAGAGCCACTGGGTCGGGATGACGTTCGTGCCGCGTGGGAAGAAGCGCCGACCGTTCAGCCACCAGGTCGTGTCCGCTTCGATCCGCAGCTCGCGAACGCCAAACACCGCGCTCATGCCATCCGCCTCCGCGTCCGGCGCGGTGGGCTCCACCTCCGCGCGCAACCCGTACAGGCGCGGCTCGCCCTGGTCCCACGGCCACCACAGGCGTGGCTCCGGCAGGTCTAGCTCGTACCGGAGCTCCTGCCGGCCGGCCTGGAGCGAGAACGTCTCCTCCAGTCGGAGCCCCTGGGCGCGCAGGCGCAGCCGAGCCGGTCCTTGCTCGACAGCGTCGAGCTCCATCGCGACGGTCAGACGAGCCGGGGCGTCCGGCCGGTCGCCCGGACGGGCGTGCACACGCAGCGCCGCCAGATGGGCGGCCGGCAGGAAGCGCAGCTCCACGCGGTTCCAGATGCCGCCGGTGCCCTCGTCCTGGCCCCGCGCCGGGTCCCAGGCGCCCGGTCGGCAGTCGTGATGCTGGAAGATCCCCTTGATCAGCCGCTTGCGGTCAGGCCAATCGCCAGGCGCTTCGCGCGGCGCGGCCACGCGGACCAGTAGCTCATTGTCCTCTCGGAGCAGCCGGGTCACTTCGAAGGCGAACGGCTCAAAGTAGCCCTCGTGCCTCCCGAGAGGCTCGCCGTTCAGCTCGACGGCCGCGAAGTAGTCCACGCCCAGGAACCAGAGAAATGCCCGTCGTCCTGCCGCGAGCGCCGGGCAGGAGAAGCGCCGTCGGAACTGGACGGCGCCCGCGTAGTTGGGCAAGCCGGCGAGGTGCCAGTTGGACGGCACCCGGATAGTCTGCCAGTCGCGGCCCGGCGGCTCGGCGGGCTGACACTGCCAGGTACCGGACAGATCGAGTGTTTCGCGCGCCACGAGCGCATTATAGGTCCGACCTGGCGACGTGACTTCGCGCCAGCACCCCGTCAGACGTACGATGTTTTCAGGTCACTCGGGCGCGACGTGATTGCAACAGACGCGCGGCTCGCGATAGCATTCCGCCTCGCAAGCACGACCGTCTCGTGGGCGCGCATGGGTGCCCGTCAGAGTCTTGCGAGCGTGGTCGCAACCCCCAGGGGTTCCTGACGCGCCCCCTCCCCTGGGGCTCCTCGATCCAGCCCCATCGCCCCCTGGTCGGGTAGACCTGGGCGCTATTGGGATGGCTGCGACAACCATGCAAGCAACTGACGGACACCCGGCGCGCATAGGACGATTGCCATCAATGTGTCGCCAGCGATAGCATTCCGCCCACCTGGGGGACGTCTGGGGATGGAATGACACGCGTCGTCTCCGTGCTAGGAGCACTCGCCAGACTGCTGCTCGCGAGCGCCGTCCCTCGGGCAGCTCACGCGGCGCCCCAGGCGCTGCTGCCCAACACCGCCAACGCGATGGGGTATCCGTCCACGAGCGGCCTCGCCGAGCCCGGGGCGCCGATCGTGTGTCCGATCCTCTACTACCACGAGACGTTTGGTCAGGCAGGGTTTGAGGCACACCTTGCCGCCTTCCTTCAGAGCGGCTATCTGCCGGTCCCCCTCGGCTCGCTGGTCACCGCGCTCGAGAACCACCAGCCGGCGCCGCGCGGCTGTATGGTGCTGACGTTCGACGACGGGCTGCTGAGTCAACTGAGCGGGGCCGTGCCCGTGCTGCAGCGGTATATGGTGGGGGCCACGTTCTTCGTGATGCAGTCCTTTGGCGATGGCGTGCATCGCTACATGACGCCGGACAACATCCGAGCGCTGCGCGACGCCGGCTTCGAGATCGGCTCGCACACGGTCAACCACGCCAGCCTGGTGTCGCTGCGCAGCCTGAATTTTGGCGCGTACCTCGCCGAGATCTTCGACTCCAGGAAGCTGCTCGAATCGATGCTCCAGCAACCAGTCCGGCTCTTTGCCTATCCATACGGGAGCTGGGATGCCGCCGCGACCCGCGACCTGGAGGCGGCCGGCTATCGCGCGGCGGTCACCACCGTGCCCGGAACCAACCAGCACTACAGCGAACGCTTCTTGCTGCCGCGGATCACCGCCAGCACCGCGGAGACGGCCGGCGTCGTGCTTCGCCGTATCGCCGACAACAGCCGCTAGCGAGCGGCCGGCCGCTCGCTCGCTCGCACCCTTCCACCCTTCCACTCGTGTCGCTCCAGCGCTCACTTCGTGGGCGAGACCTTCCGACTCGTGTTGACGGTGCCGTCGTCAGAGCGGCCAGTGGAGCAACAACCGCTGATCCCGCCCATCGTGGGCGAGACCGGGACCCGGTCCGGCCACATCTGGGACAACCGGAAAATTCGGAGCGCGCGCCCCCTTGACAGCGAGTTCGACACGCTGTATCGTGTCAGCGGGTTGTCACAGTTTTTCAATTTAGCCGTTGAACGTCTCGAG
>JADZDV010000048.1 GCA_020850915.1 Chloroflexota bacterium
CGCCGCGCAGCCGCGCCACGACGTTCGGACGGTTGGCGTCGGCCTCGTAGACCTCAGCCTCCAGCCCCGCGTCGGCAAGCATCCGGGCGATGAACGCGGCGACGGCCGCCTCTTCGCCCGAGGGGCTTGGTATCTGGATCAAGCGCTGGGTCAGCTCCACCACGCGGTCTGTCAAGCTCGCGCTCATACGCCATCCCTCCAGCCCCTGCTCGCGCCGCCGGGTCGCCGGCCTCCACGGTCGAGCGGTCAGACTGCTCCGTCGGCTTTCAGGGTCGCGATACGCTCGGGCGAGCAGCCCAGCTCCTCGAGTATGGCGTCAGTGTCCTGGCCGAGCGACGGGGCGAGCCTATCGTAGCAGGCTGGGGTGCTGCCGAGCTGGACCGGGGACGCGAGCTGGAGCAGAGAGCCCGCTTCTAGATGGTCCACGCGGACGAGCAGGCCTCGCTCTCGGACCTGGGCGGAGTCGAACGCCTCCGCTACCTCCAGGACCGGCGTGCAGCAGGTGTCCTTGCCGTCACAGAGCGCTGTCCACTCGTCACGGGTCCGCTCCTGGAAGGTGGCGCGCAGGGAGGTGATCGCCGCTTCGCCCTCATGTCCTTCGGCGAACTGACGCTCCAGCAGGTCCGGGCGCCCGAGCACGGCGCACAGGTTCTCCCAGAACTTCCGCTCGAGGGCGCCGACGGCCAGATGCTTGCCGTCCCGGGTGGGGTAGAGGTTGTAGCAGGGGTAGCGACCCGTGAGCCGCGTCTGGCCCCGGCGCGCGATCTGGCCAGCAACCTCGTACGCCAGCGCCTCGACGAGCAGGGAGAAGGCGCCGTCGAACATCGAGATGTCGACGCGCTGGCCTAGCCCTGTGTGCTGCCGGGCCAGCACCGCCAGCAGGATCCCCACGACGGCCGGCAGCGAGCCGCCGGCCACGTCGGCGATCTGGGTCGGCGGCATAGCCGGCGGCTCGCTGCCGCTCATCGCCAGCATGCCGCTCAGGCTCAGGTAGTTGAGGTCGTGGCCGGCGTCATCGCGATACGGCCCGCTGGTGCCGTAGCCGGAGATGGCGCAGTAGACCAGGCGCGGGTTGACCTCCCGCAGCGTCTCGTAGCCGAGTCCAAGCCGCTCCATCACGCCGGGGCGGAACCCCTCCAGCAAGACGTCCGCCGTTCGGACCAGGTCCAGGAAGACACTTCGTCCCTCGGGGTGCTTCAGGTTGAGCGTGACCGCGCGCTTGTTGCGGTTGAGCATCGCATGGCGGGGAGAGATGCCGTCGACCAGAGGCTGGGTGGTGCGACTCGGGTCACCCATGCCCGGCCGTTCGACCTTGATGACGTCAGCGCCGAAGTCAGCCAGGATCATCGTCGCTAGCGGACCCGGCAGCAGGCTCGTCAGGTCCAGGACGCGGAGTCCCGCGAGCGCGCTCATCGCACCAGCCATATCCCTGCCACTCCCAACCGCGGCTCTGCCAGCGTGCAGGTGGTCGTCACGCTTCCCAGACGACCGGCGCCAGGGTTGAATGGTAGCGGACGGCGCCCTGGCCGGTGCTTGCAACGTGCGCATTATTTACAATGGTCGGGGCGACCACTTACCGAAAGGACGCACGATGGCGGATCAGAGCCTGGAAGAGCAGAAGGCGGCGAAGAAGCAGTATCTGCTCAACAAGTACAACCGCAAGGCGGTCGAGACCTGCGAGCGGCTGCAGGGCGAATTCAACCTGCGGACGATCGAGGAGTTCGACGAGCTCGATCCGGAGTGGACGGAGGTCTGGCTGACCTGGATCTACGACCACATGTACAACCGCGGCAAGCTTGACGACAAGACCCGCATCCTGGTCATTATCGGCGAGTGCTGCGTGTCCGACGAGCAGGTCCAGTTGCCGAACCACATTCGCTCCGCCCTGCGCGCGGGCGCGACGAAGGAGGAGATCTGGGAGGTGATCCTCCAGTCGCATATCTACGCGGGCATGCCCAAGATGATCAAGGCGACGCGGGCGTATCGCAGCTTGATGAAGGACCTCGGCCTGATGGACCTGAAGGAGCCCGTCTTCCGCGGCGACGCAAGAGAGTAGCCCCGGCGCACCCACGACCCGAGGAAAGACGGTCCGTAGGGCGGGCTTCGCCCACCAAATCCCTCTGATCTTCGCTCATGTCGATCGGAAAGACGCGGTGGACAGAGCCCACCCTACGCAGTGTATTCCCGCTCGAGCGCCTCGCGGGCAGACGGATCGGCGATGGCGATCACCGCTCTCGCCCGCTCGGCGGGGGTCTTGCCGCTGAGCTCCGCCACGCCGAACTCCGTGACGACCATGTCGACGAGCGCACCGGGGATGCTCACGGATGCTCCCTCGGACAGTCGGGCGACCAGCCGCGAGCGACCGCTGTTCGTCGTCGCTCGCAGGGCCAGGATGGCGCGGGCTTCGGGTGACTGAGCCGCGACGCGGCAGAAGTCCAGTGCGCCTCCCACGTTGCTGACGCGGGCCCCGTTGACGATCTCGCAATTCGCGTTGCCGAGCAGGTCGATCTCCAGCGCGGAGTTGACCGCGACGAGGTTCGGGAACCGCCGCAGGATGCGGGCGGAGTGGGTGTAGGAGGAGGGACGCAGCTCGAAGCGCGGGTTGGCGTCGGCGCAGGAAAAGAGGCGCGGCGTCCCGAGCAGCTCCCCGACCACGACCTGCTGCACGAGATCGCCCTGCTCCAGGAGGCCGACCGCGCCGTCCAGGGCGGCCGAGACCAGGGAGAGATGTCTCGGCGGACGATGGGCGAGCACTCGCAGCAGCGCCTCCGGCGCGGAGCCGATGCCGAGCTGGAGGGCGCAGTCGCGCGGGAGCAGCTCCGCGAGGTGCTCGGCTATGCGATCCGTGGCGGCGTCCACTGGAGCCTCCCGATAGGCGCGCAACGGCGCGCCGGCCTCGACGGCCAGGTCGATCTCGTCCGCCTGGAGATAGCACGGGCCCGGCGTGCGGGGCGCGGCCGCGTTGACCTCGGCGATTACGAGGCGCGCGGTGTGGGCCGCCTGCCAGGAGAAGCCGGCCGAGGCGCCAGAGCTGAAGCGGCCGCGCGCGTCAGCGGGCGCCACCTGGACCAGCGCCACGTCGGGCCGCTCACGCGCGACCAGCGCCGCCGACTGGCGCCAGGTCCGAAGCAGGAAGGAGACGTTCGGGTCTCTGGCGAGGCCGGGCGCGGCCAGCCAGGTGCGGTAGCGGAACGCGCCCTTCGTCTCGTCGCCGAGAAAGGGGAACCCGCCGAAGTGCAACGCGCTGCTGATCGTCGAGCCGCGCAGGCGCTCCGCGTCCGCCACCAGCGCGGCGGTCAGTGTGGTCGGCTCGCCGCAGCCGCCCCCCAGGACGATCGACGCTCCGGGCGCGATGGCGCCGATGGCTTCCGAGGCGCTGACCCACTTCATCGGACAGAGTGTAGCGGGCGGGGCGTGCGACCGACGTGTGTTGGAACGGCCGTTGTAGGGGTGCTGCAACATTGTTCGGGCGCACCCGCGGGCGGGGCGTGGTTTGACAGCCCTCCTCCGCCTGTCTAGAATGGCCTCCTGACCGGAGATGCAAGAAAGGGCTGCCTTCGGATGACGATCGACAAGCGCACGGCCTCGATGGACGCGGCGGTGGCCGACCTGCAGGACGGCGCCTCGATCATGGTGGGCGGCTTTGGCGACGTTGGGCTGCCGTTCGAGCTGGTGGACGCGGTCGTTCGGCGCGGCATCGAGAACCTGACGCTTATCAGCAACAACTGCGGGACCGGGGAGGTAGGACTGGCTCGGCTGTGGCAGCACCGCCGTGTCCGCAAGGTCATCGCCTCGTTCCCCGCGCAGCGCGGCAACCATCACTTCCTGGCCGCCTATGAGGAGGGCGGCGTGGAGGTGGTGATCGTCCCCCAGGGCACGCTCGCCGAGCGCATCCGGGCGGCCGGCGCCGGGATCGGCGGCTTCTACACACCGACCGGCGTGGGCACGGTGGTGGCGGAAGGCAAGGAGACACGCCGGATCGACGGGCGGGAGTACCTCCTCGAGCTGCCGCTGTTCGCGGACGTGGCGCTCATCAAGGCGCACACCGCGGACCCGTACGGCAACCTGCGCTACCGACTGTCCGCGCAGAACTTCAATCCGATCATGGCCACGGCGTGCACGCTCACGATCGCGCAGGTTGAGCGGCTCGTCCCGGTCGGCGGCCTCGACCCGGACGACATCCACACGCCCGGCCTCTTCGTGGACCGGGTGGTCCTGGGGAGTGCGCCATGACCCAGCGGGGTTGGACCGACGAGGAGATGGCGACAGCCGTTGCCATCGATCTGCCAGAGGGAGCGTTCGTCAACCTCGGGATCGGCCTGCCGACGCTCGTCGGCGGGCGAGTGCGCGAGGGGCGGACGGTCTTCTTCCATAGCGAGAACGGCATCCTCGGGATGGGCCCCCCGGCGCGGCCCGGTGAGGAAGACCCGGACCTGGTGAACGCCGGCAAGACGCCGGTGACCCTCGTCCCCGGGGCGGCGATCGTCCACCACGCCGACTCGTTCGGGATCATTCGCGGCGGCCACCTGGACGTCGCGGTGCTGGGCGCCATGCAGGTCTCGGAGCGCGGCGACCTGGCGAACTGGATAGTAGGCGGCCAGACGCTGGGAAGCATCGGCGGCGCCATGGACCTGGCGCTTGGAGCGAAGAGGACGGTGGCTATCATGCGCCACACGGATAACCAGGGCCGGCCGAAGATCGTGAAGGAGTGCACCTACCCGCTGACGGCGGCACGGTGCATCGATCGGATCTACACCAACCTGGCGGTCATTCGCGTCACGCCCGATGGCCTGGTGGTGGAACGGCTAGCCCCTGGCGTCAGCCCGGACGACGTGCAGGCAGTGACCGAGCCGCCGCTGACACTCTGCGACTGAGGCCAGCAGACCGGCTCGCTGGCGACCTGCGCCTCGTCGTTCCCCGGCGCTAGAATTCGGTCCGCGGGCGCCGTTGGAACAGCGGCGCCGAACCGTTCCTACATGCAATGAAGACGCTGCGAACGCGGGTCTGTGAGGTCCGGAGGTCTCATGCGTGACGCGCTGATCTGTGAACCCGTGCGGACACCCGTGGGGCGGTTTGGCGGGGTGTTCCGAGACATCCAGGCGGGTGAGCTGGCCGCCACGGTGCTGCGCGGCTTGATGGAGCGGTCTAAGCTGCCGCCAGAGGCTGTGGACGACGTGATCTTCGGCCAGTGCTACCCGAACGGCGAGGCGCCGGCGCTCGGCCGGGTGGCGGCGCTGGACGCTGGCCTGCCGGTCGAGGTGGGCGGCACGCAGGTGGACCGACGCTGCGGATCGGGACTCCAGGCGATCGTCTACGCGGCGATGCAGGTGCAGACCAATGTCAGCGACGTCGTCATCGCGGGCGGCGCGGAGAGCATGAGCCAGGTGGAGTTCTCGTCGTCGGCGCCGCGCTGGGGCGTCAGGGGCGAGGCGCTGCGATTCGAGGATCGCCTGGTGCGGGCTCGATTGACCGCCGGCGGCGTGAACTACCCGGTGCCGGGCGGGATGCTGGAGACGGCGGAGAACCTGCGCCGCGACTACGGCATCTCCCGTGAGGAACAAGATCGGCTTGCGTTGGAATCGCACCGCCGGGCCGTGGCGGCGCAGGAGGACGGCCGCGTCGACGCGGAGGTCATCCCCGTCCGCGTGCAGACCCGCGAGGGCTCATCGATGGTCGCTCGCGACGAGCATCCGCGAGCGGACACCTCGCTGGAGCAGCTCGCGAAGCTGCGGCCGGTGCGCCTGAAGCTGGACCCTGAGTCGACCGTGACGGCCGGCAACGC
>JADZDV010000049.1 GCA_020850915.1 Chloroflexota bacterium
CGCGTACACCGCGGCGACCAGGACCGACAGAAGCGCCAGGCCAGCATAGCTTACGGCCAGACGCGAGCGGAGGCTGCGGAGCGGGAATACGCGCGGCGCTGGCATGCTCCTCCTCCCCGGCCGCTAGTCGGGGGCCCGCGGCTCCGGCTCGTGCGCCAGGCGAAAGCCCACCCCGCGCACCGTGTGCAGGTACACCGGCCGCGACGGCTCGGGCTCGATCTTCTTCCGCAGCTCGCGCATGTAGACGTCGAGCGCGCGCTCGTCGCCGTAGAAGTCCGGGCCCCAGACGCTGTCAAAGAGGATCCGTCGTGCCACGACCCGCCCCGCCTGACGCGCGAGCAGCAGCAGCAGGTCGAACTCACGCGCCGCGAAGCTCACTTCCTTGCTTGCCACAAAGACGCGGTGCGCGTTGGGTTCGATGCGGAGCGCTCCGACTACGATCGGCTCGCCCTGCTCCACAGCGCCCTGGCTGGAGAGCGCGGCGGTACGCCGCGCCGCGGCCCGAATCCGCGCCAGCAGCTCACCCTGCGCGAACGGCTTGGTCACGTAGTCGTCAGCGCCGGCGTCGAGCGCGATGATCTTGTCGATCTCCTGTCGGCGCGCCGTCAGCATGATGATCGGTCCGGCCCAGAACGCCCGGAGCCGCCGGCAGACCTCCACCCCGGAGAGGTCCGGCAAGGCGACGTCGAGCAGCACCAGATCCACCGGCTCCCGACGCATCCGCTCCAGCGCCAGATGGCCGGTCCCAGCGACCTCGACACTGTGGCCCTCCTGCCGGAGCAAGAAGGCCAGCGATTCGGCCATCAGGGCGTCGTCTTCAATCAGGAGCACGCTGACCATGGAAGCTCCAGCGCTGCTGTCGCTTCCTAGAACGAGCGGCCGTACGTCAGGTTGTCTCCGATGAGCTGTCGCACGCGCGACGGACACCGGACCGGCCTGGCCCGGGCGGTGCCCTCAGTTCACTGTCGATCGCGGACCGGCAGGAGTGGGAGACGCACCGTGAACCGCGACCCACGGCCTTCCCGACTCTTCACGTTCACGTGTCCGCCGTGTTGTTCGACGATCTGGCGCACTGCCAGCAGACCCACCCCGGTACCCGAGGCGCGCTCGACCGCGTTGTGCGCTCGGTGGTACCCGTCGAAGATACGGGGCAGGTCACTTGGTGGGATGCCAATGCCGCGGTCGCGAACGCGTAGCACAGCGCTGGCGGGCGTGGTCTTGCTGTCCCACGACACCAGGACGTCGATCTCGCCACCGTCCGGACTGTACTTGATCGCGTTAGAGAGCAGGTTCACCAGCACCCGCTCAAGTCGCGACGCGTCCCAGCTACCCACGACCGCGTCCGCCGTCGAGCGGACGTGAAGCCGGTGCCGGTCCGTGAGCTGCTGATAGTCCGTTGCCACCCGCCGCGCCAGCGCGACCAGGTCGGTGGGGCGTCGCTCCAGCCGTGTGGTCGAGCCTTCGCGGGCATACGGAACGTCCATCAGCTCATCGATCATGGCGACCATCGCGGCCGCCGCGCGCTCGATCTGCGCCAGCCCCGCCTCGAGCTGGTTGCGCTCCAACGCTCCCGCTCGCGCGAGCTTGCGCCGGAGGAGCTGAGCGTGGCCGGTGATGAGGCTGAGCGGGTTCTTCAGATCGTGCGAGACGATGGCCGCGAACTCCTGATCGGAACGGCAAGCAGGCGCGGTCCAGGCGTCAGGTCTTCCGAGCTCTGAGGTGTCGTCGCGGTCAGCCAGGAGTCCCAGAACGGCCATCACCGGGCCCGTGCCATTCACCTGACTTCTCGAACCTGGACGCTCCCGTGCAAGTGTCGACGCTGTCATGTCTGCTCATTCCCTCCCGGGTACGTCTCGGCTCTCAGACGGCCTCACCAGATGAAGGCCCGCGAACCTGGGGCGCGGCAACCGATGCCGGGCGGCTGGCTGCCCGCCGCGATTGCGCCGCCGGGTCCGCGCCGTTGCGGAGCCGGCGGCGCCCACCACCACCCCCACCTTCCCACGTGCCTCGGAAAGAACGGCGGTACAAGCGTGAACACCGCGTGAATAACGGTCTGCTGCCAGCCATTCGACTTCCAGCCCGCATGGGCGCCGGCTGAGCCACGGGCCCCCGCCAGGAACGTTCATGCGCTGTTCATACAGTTTCAGGGTGCCGTTCAACCCTCAGGCCTATGGTTGGCAGGAGGGCCGCATGGATCACTCTTCTCCGAGGGAGGACATGGAACAGGCACCCGTCTCAGACCCGGCTTTGAGCCTGGCGCTCTGCGCTGGCTGCGAGCTCGACGTTTCCTGGCCGCCCGTCTGGCGCGCTGGGCGAACCTACTGCTGTAGCGGCTGCGCGGCGGGCGGTCCGTGCTGCTGCTCCTACGACGACTCACCAATCACATGGATGCACAAGGAGGTCAGCATGAAGGCACAGATCGCGACTGACGGACCGGTCGTGTCATCGGCCAGAATTCCCATGACGAGCGCGGCGTTGCGACGCCTGGAGCTGGAGATCGACCGGCTGGTCGGCCAGTTTGCCGACTCGCGATCGACGGCCTGGGAAGCTGGCATCAGCGGTGAACAGGAAGCACCAACCTTCATGGTGAACGGAGAGCTTCACGTACTGGAGCGCCGCCTCGAGAAGCTTCAGGCCTCACTGGCTGGCGCAGAGCTGGTGGAGCCTGACGGCCGGGCGCTCGTCGGCAGCCGCGTCACAATCGACGATGCAGAGGGAGCTCGCGATGTCTACGACCTGGTGGCGCCCGGAGAGGCGGACGCGAACGCTGGCCGCATCTCGAGCGAGTCCCCGCTGGGCGCCGCGCTGCTCGGACGTGGCGCGGGTGACGAAGTGGAGATTGTCACGACCGCTGGCAGGCGACGCCTGACGCTGGTGCGAGTGGATTGACGATAATGAGAACCAGTCACACCGCGACGGACACGTGTTCCGCCGCGGTGGACATGGTGAAGTCAGTGACCAGCGACCTCAACAATCAGCAGCACGCCCCTGCCCTGATGGCCCTGCTCCTGGTCGATGATGGCGTCACGGCCGACGAGCTCGCTCGGAGGCTCGCGGCGCTGAGCGAGATTGGCCGGCCGGACCGCGCCGCGAGCCTGCTGGAGCATCTGGCGCGACTAGGACTGGTTGCCGTGGCGAGCGCTGAAGGCGCCCAGGCTCGCTTCGTGCTGACAGCGCTTGGGCAGCGCTACGCGAGCGAGACGCCGGGCTGCCAGCCGGACGTGACGGCGCAGCTCCAGGAGCTCGAGCGACTCCGGACCGATCTGCTCTCGACGATCGCCCACGAGCTTCGGACGCCGCTCACCGCGATCCGCACCTGCATCGGGCTGCTGCGAGACCCGACGGTCGAACCGGACCCTGAGGCTCACGCCAAGCTTCTGAGGACCATCGAACAGAGCGCCGATCGGATGCAGCGCCTGGTGACCGACGTGCTGGACCTGACGCGTTTTCGTTCCGGAGGGATCCGACTCCAGCTCCGGCGTTTCGACGCGGGCGAGTTGGCCCGCGAGGCGGCCGCGGCCATTGCTCCCCTTCTAGCCGGCCGAGGACAGCAACTCGTCTTAACGCTCCCGGGCTCGCCCACCTGGTTGTACGGCGACCATCGCAGGCTGGAGCGGGCGCTCCTGAACCTGCTGTCGAACGCGCTGAAGTTCTCACCGGATGGTGGAGAGGTCCGACTGTCTCTGGTAACGACGGGCAAGAGTGTTGGCTGGTCCGTGACCGATCAGGGCGCGGGTATCGCTGACGAGGACCGGCCCCGGCTGTTCGAGCGGTTCTTCACCGCCGCGACCGATGGCTCGGGCGCGGGAGCTGGTACCGGCCTGGGGTTGCCCATCGCGCGGGCCATCGCGCTGGCTCATGGCGGGGAGATCGACGTGGAGAGCGACCTCGGGCGGGGCAGCACGTTCACGCTGCGGGTGCCGGCTGCCGGGCCGATCGGGTCGGGAGCGTCGTGAAGATCCTGGTTGTTGACGACGCGCCTGAGGTGGTCGAATCGGTCCGCCTGGGCTTCACGCTCCAGTGGCGTGAGGTTGAGGTGATCGGCGCCAGCGACGGCGAGACGGCTCTCGACCTCGTGGAGCAGGTGACGCCGGATCTCGTGCTGCTAGACATCGGCCTGCCGGATATCGACGGCTATCGAGTGCTCGAGCAGATTCGCGCGTTCTCGGACGTTCCGGTGGTGATGCTGACTGCTCGCGACGACACGATGGACAAAGTCAAGGGGCTGGAGCTGGGGGCGGATGACTACATCACCAAGCCGTTCAACCACCTGGAGCTGCTGGCCCGCGTCAAAGCGGTCTTGCGACGCCTCGATATGCCGGCGCCTCGGAGCCGTGCCCCATCGTTCCGGGCCGGAGAGCTGGAGGTCGATTTCACGGCCCAAGAGGTGCGCCTGAATGGAGCGCGGCTCGAGTTGACGCCGACCGAGTACAAGCTCCTCTACCACCTGGTGCGCAACGCCGGCCGGGTGCTGCCACACGGCACCCTCCTGGCGAAGGTCTGGGGGCGTGAGTACGTCGATGAGGTTGACTACGTGCGGGTCTACATTCGGCGGCTGCGCGAAAAACTGGGCGACGACTCAGAGCGACCGCGCTACATTCAGACCGAGCGAGGCTTGGGCTACCGGTTTCTGGTCTTGTAGCGGTGCCCGCCGCTGACCGATCAGTGCGGCAGCACCAGCCGGGCGCCGACAACGAACAGGCCGGCGGCCAGCAGCCGCAAGAGCCCCGAATCCTTCAATTGCCAGGAGAGCCGAGCCCCCAGCGGCGCGCCGATGCAGGCGCCGATGGAGAGTGCCAACGTGCGGCGCAGACCAGTGGTGTACTCGCCAGCCAGGACGTGGGTGGCCGTTCCGATGAGAGACTGCACGGCCAGGATCAGTTGAGACGTCGCGGTGGCACCAGAGAGCGGCAGCCCGACGATCTGACTCAGCATCGGCACCTGGATGACGCCGCCACCGATCCCGAAGAAGCTCGAGACGAAGCCGATCGCCAGCGCCAGACCGATGCCGACGCGCAGGCGCTCGGGAGAGGCTGGCCCGTGCGAGCGAACCGCCTCCACGACCGAACGACTGTCGCGAACGAAGAGAAGGTAAGCGCCAAGGATGAGCAGCAGACCGCCGAAGACGGTGTCAAACGAGCCGCGTGGAACGTAGCGGGCGGCCAGCGCGCCGACGATCGAGCCGGGCACGGAGCCGGCCGCGATCGCCGCGCCGACCCGGTAGTCGATCCGCTTGAGGCGCGCATAGGCGACCGTTCCGACGATCGCGCTGATGCTGACGACGGCCAGCGAGATGTTCGTCACGGTCCCGGTCGACTCGTCGGGGTAGAGGAACAGCAGCAGAGGGACGAGCAGAAACCCACCGCCGGAGCCGATCAGCGTCCCGTACGCTGAGATCAGCGCGCCGAGCAGGGCCAGGACGACCATGCCAGACAGGCCAATCGGGGGCGCCAGGAAGTCCAGCGGCAAAGCTCCTCCAGGGGCGCCCTCGACGGCGGCTCAAAGCGAGCAATTGTAGGCGGTCGATGGGGATTGCGCTAGGCGCCAGGAGGCTCGCTGCCGACCAGCGACCGTTCCTGGCTGACCGGGAACAGCAGCCCTGCCGTGGACAACTTCACCAGAGTGGCCCAACTCAGGATGTTCTCGAGACTGCTGTTCTACAGGTCTCCGACCCGCCGCCGGTCACTCACGAGCAGGATCACGAACGATGAGATGAGTGATAGGACGCCCAACGCCAGGAACGCGACGCCCAGCAGGCCAATGCTGAACAGGACCTCCGCCGCGCCTCGCACTCACCCAGCATACTCGCAAGCGATCGTGACGCAAGAACAGGAGCCCGCCTGCCCCGGTCGGGGCGGCGGGCTCCTCTGTCAGATCTGGTAGGCCAGGGAGGTTACTGCAGCAACAGTTCGAGGTTCACCGGCTCGTGGCGGCTGGACAGGCGGTCGATCAACTGGCCCGTTGCATCCACAACCTCGTCGCCCAGACGAATGGCAACCAGCGAGCCAAGAACGAAGCCCAGGATGATCCCAAGCGAGACACCCACACCAAAGAACTGCTCACGCTCGTGCGTCGCCATTGTCGCACCCTGCCTTCTCACTGGATCCGCAGCACTGGTGTAGCCTGACTCCAGAGCTGCTCGAGCTGGTAGTAGTCCCTGACGGTTGGACTGAAGACGTGCAGGATCACGTCTCCGAAATCCACAAGCACCCAGCCAGAGTCCGCGGTCCCCTCAACCCCGATCGGGCGAACCCCGGCCTCGAGCTTCAGCGTGTCAACGATGTCCCGCGTCAGCGCGCCGATCTGTCGCTCGCTCGAGCCGCTGCAGACGACGAAGTAATCGGCCACCAGTGTCACCGGCCGGATGTCCAGCAGGACGATGTCGCCGCCCTGTTTTGCCTCGGCAAGCTCCACGATCCGGTGTGCGAGCTCCGACGGTTCCAGCGAGCCAGGCCTCCCCTGCCGTTCGTTCCAGACATCACAACTATACCATGCAAAACGACCGGTCCCACCGAACGCGGACCGGTCGTGACGCGGCTGTTGTGCGACGGCCGGCTAGCGCGTGTCGTAGTCGTGCGACTCGCAGATCGTGACGTCCGGCGCGCCCTCGAGAATGTCCGGCACGGCCGCTCGCCAGCGGGCGAAGTGCGGCGTGCCACGGTGAGCTTCCACCGCGGCGTCATCCCTGTAGACCTCGTGCAGGCAGAAGTGGTTGGGATCGCTCCGGTCGACCGAGACGTCGAAGCGCAGGTTGCCCGGCTCGTCACGCCGCGTGCACGTCGCGTCGTCTGCAATCGCCTCGAGAAAACGCTCGCGGCGATCTGGCTTGATCCTGAGGTGGACCTCGAGGACGATCATGAGACTCCTCCGGGCCGGCCGTCCGACGACCGGCGCATCATTGAAGAATGGTGCGAGTGTACCGGATCGAGCAGCGCTGCTGGACCGCGGCGCGCCGCTGACTCAAGAACGGCGCGCCTGTTCCAGGCCGTCACGCGCGCCGCTGAGCGCTGGGTCGAGCTGCAGGGCGAGGGTGAACTCGTCGATCGCCGTCGCTTTCTGGCCCGTCTTCAGATAGATCCAGCCCACGGCGTGATGGTATTGCGCCAGGCGGCTCTTGTCCGTGTCCAGTTCGATGGCGCGCTTGAAGGCCGGCAACGCCTTCTCATAGTCCCGCTGGACGTAGTAGACCCAGGCTATCTGAGCGTAACCGTTGGCGTAGCGAGGATCGACCTGGATGGCGCGCTGCAAGTGCGCCAGGGCGGCGTCGTACTCCTCTCGAGCGTAGTAGACCATGCCCAGACCGCCCTGGGCGCGGGGATCGGTCGGGGCCAGCTCTGATGCCGTGGTGAAGGCGCCCAGCGCCTGGTCGTACCGCTTCAGCACGCGCAGGGCGTGGCCGAGGCTCAGGTAGAGGTAGGAGCGGTTGGGCGCAAGCTCGATGGCGCGGCTATACAGCGCCACCGCTCCCACATAATCCGTCTTTGTCTCTCGGAGGTAGGCGCGCACACGCGTCGCCGTCGGGTTGTCGGGATCCAGGCCGTCTGCCCGCCTGAGCGCCTCCTCGGCTTCCGACAGGCGATACTTGTCTATCAGCGCCTCCGCCATGACCGCGAACGCCTCGGCGCTCCGCGGATCCAGCGCGGTGGCGCGCCGCCCGGCGGCGATCGCCCGGTCCGGCTGGAACGCCGTGTCCAGCGCCATGCTGGAGACGATCTGCGCCTCCGCGTTGAGCGGCTCCAGTTCTGCCGCTTGCTGGGCGCGCTCCAGCGCCTCCGCCCCTCGGTTCAGGTAGACCAGCGCCCGGGCAGAGCGCAGCAGCGCCTCCATCTGCCGCGGCTCCACGCGCAGCGCCAGGTCGTACGCCTCGACCGCGCGTGCCCAGCGCCCCTGGGTGAGCGCAGCGTCGCCAAGGGCCACGGACGGTCCGGCCGTCTCAGGCGCCACCGTCGCCGGCGGTATGGGGGCAAGTGTTGGCGCGGGCGGTGGCGCGGCGTGAAATGGAATGGCTGCCGAGAGCGGCAGGCTGTTCAGACGCTCGGTCCGGTCAGCCAGCAGCCACAGCCCGGCGCTGGACACAGCCAGGAGGATCGCGATCAATCCCCAGTTTGGCCCTGGCCGCCGCTTGGACATTCGGTACATCGAGGCTCCCCGCTCATGCTGAAGAGCCGCGGCTCAAACGCGCGCAACGCCTCTTGCTCTCGCACTCTCGTTGCGCCCAGCTTCTCTGCACTCTAAGCGCTGGCGCCGAGTTTGTCAAATGCGATAGCGCTCGCGCGTCCTGAAGAGTCGTGCGTCACGCCCGGAGCCTGCCGGCGCAACCGGAGCTCGACGCGACGCTCCATCAGGTGTAGACTTCTCGCGAGGAAGAGGAGCGTCCCATGGGTTACGCGGGATGAGTCAGCCAGACCTCGCCGCTCTCGACCGCGAGCTGAGTCAGTACGTTCGGCCGGCCACGTTCCCGCTGGCGATCCGGATGGTCGAGCGGGAGGCCGACCTCCACCCGCGCGCCCGTCGCCCGCTGCGCGACCTCGGGGTGCAGGTCACGATCTGTCAGACCGTTGGCATGGCACGCCGGTACGGCTGGCATCTCGGCATCACGCCTGCCGACATCAATTGCCCACTGACGTTCATCCCGTTCGGCTTCGCGGCGCCGGTGGCGTTTTCCACGGAAGGCCACGCATGCGCGGGCGTCTACACCGAGAGTCCTGAAGCGGGGGCGCGCAGCGAGTCCATCGTGCCGCGGCTGCCGCGCGGCAAGTACGCCGGCATCGAGGTGTCGCCGCTGATCCGAGCCACTTTTGAGCCGGACGTCGTGTGCGTGTACGGGAACTCCGCCCAGGTGATGCGACTGGTCCAGGCCAGTCTCTACCGGCGCGGTGGGGCGCTGCAAGCGCTCTCCTCGGGCCGGATCGACTGCGCCGAGATCGTCGTGCGAACCATGCTGACCGGCGCGCCGCAATACATCCTGCCGTGCACCGGCGATCGGATGTTTGGCATGACGGAAGACGACGAGATGGCGTTTGCCATGCCAGCCGCCTGGATCGATGAGGTTATCGAGGGACTCAAGGGAACGCACAAAGGAGGAGTGCGCTACCCGATCACCAAGTTTATGCGCTTTACACCAGCCTATCCGGAGCAGTACGAGCGACTGAGAACGGCTCTCGCCGAGCAGGAGCCGGCCGAACCATAGGCGGCGTGTCGGCAGGACGGTGCCGGCGCTGCCGCGCTGCTTGCACGGCGTGGTCGGGACCAGCGGTCCGCGGAATGGGTCTTCCGCCGCGAAAGATGCACAGCGCATGGGTGTTCTGTGTTAGTCTAACGGGAATCGACGAGGAGACTGATGGGAGCGGTTGAGTCGATGTCTCCAGTGGACATAACGGATGGTGCGGACACTACTCGCGCGCCCATCGTTATGATGGTCGACGATGATCCTCAGCTTCGCGTCATGCTGGGGTACGCCTTACGGCAAGAGCAGTTCAAAGTGTTCGAGGCCTCCAGCGGCGAGGAAGCGCTCGAGGCGCTCCAGCACGAGCAGCCGGATGTCATTCTGCTCGATGTCCTGATGCCCGGCCTTGGCGGCGTCGAGACGTGCCGACAGATTCGCTCCCACTCCAACGTCCCGATCATCATGCTGACCGCCCTCGGGCGCGACGAAGACGTGGTAGCTGGTCTGGAAGCTGGCGCCGATGACTACTGCACGAAGCCGGTCAGCCTCGTGCAGCTCGCAGCCCGCATTCGAGCGCAGCTCCGTCGTCGCGAGATGGACGCCGTACCGAACAAGGGCGGCGTCCTGGCGGTGGACCAGGGCAACCTCGTCGTGGACCCGGCCGCGCGCCAGGTGGTCATCAATGGCCGCCCGGTGGACCTCTCGCCGCGCGAGTTCGAGCTGCTGCACCGTCTGGCCCAGGCGCCCGGCAAGGTCGTCAGCCACCAGGAGCTGCTCCAGCACGTGTGGGGTACCACCAGCCCGGACTACCTGGCCCACCTGCGCAGCTACATAAAGCTGCTGCGCCAGAAGGTGGAGCCAGACCCTCACAATCCCCGCTACATCCGCTCCCGCGCACGGATGGGGTACGTCCTCTCCGACCGGCCCATGGAGCCGGACGAAGGTGGGGACGAGGGCGAGGACTGAGGCGCCCGGCCGCGCGATCTTCGCGACAGCAATCTCACGGCAACGTCCCGCGGTGTGCTCCGGCGTCGCTAACGACGCGGGAACGCGTTGCTCGTTCTTGACACGTCCAGCTCTGCTGATGAGGCGAGGTCTGAACCCTCTGACGAACAGGGCCGCGCGTTCCGGCCCTCACCCGGGCCGAGGGTTCCGCGTCTCCATCACCAGCTGGATGGGGCGCCCACTCGGCTCCAGTCTGGCTGCGCGCAGGCCGATCAGGCGGATCGGCCGGCCCCGCTCCCAGTGTCGTCGCATGAGCGCAGCGGCTCTCTCCGCAAGCACCTCGGCGCGGTCGCTCGGCGCCGCCAGCCGGCTCTGCCGCGTCAGCGTGGTGAAGTCGGCGTAGCGCAGCTTGATCGCCACCTCGCCCGCCCGCAGCCCCTCCTCGCGGAGACGCTGCTCCAGCTCTTCCGCCTGATCGCACAGCTCCTTCCAGAGCGCCCGCCGGTCGGCGGTGTCCTGCTGGAAGGTGTGCTCGGCCGAGTAGGAGCGGGCCTCGCGCTCCGGGTGGAGCGCCGAGTCGTCGATCCCCCGGCTGTGCTCGAATAGCGCTTGCCCGTGGCTGCGACCGAACACCTCGACCAGCCGCCCGAGCTCCAGCGCCGCCAGCTCCCCAATGGTCCCGATGTCCAGCTCCCCGAGCCGCTCGGCGGTACGCGGCCCCACGCCGATCAGCGCGCGCACTGGCTGAGGCGCCAGGTAGGCCGCCTCCGCCCCCGGCTGCACCACCCAGATGTGCTCCACCGTGTCCTTGGCTGTCTCGGTCGCCATCTTGGCGACCAGCTTGCTGCTCGCGACGCCGATCGAGACGGACAGACCGGTCTCCCGCAAGACCAGCGCTCGCAGGGCGACAC
>JADZDV010000050.1 GCA_020850915.1 Chloroflexota bacterium
GACCAGGGCAAGCGCTGAACCCACCGCCCGGGACTGCTCGATCGGCTGGCCGCGACGACGAGCGCGTCCAGGCCGAACGCGGCGAGACCGGCTAGCCCGAGCACAGTCAGGAACCCGAAGCGGCCCGGTGCTCGGAGCGAGCTGAAGCCCGGCAGGCGCCAGAGCAGCTCGTGCAGGTTGAACGGCGCGTAGTGGGACATAGCGATCCACAGCCCTACGACGGCGAGCGCGGCGAAGTACCAGGCGATGCCGCGCCGCCAGGTGGTCAGAACGGCGACTGCCGCCAGGAGCAGCGTCGGGACTCCCGCGTAGGTCAGCGTCTCCCAGGGCGACCAGAGCGACCACCAGACGCCGTCGGCGCCCCGGAACAGGTAGGGGAACACCAGAGATGCCAGGTTGATCGGGGCCAGCGAGTAGGTTGTCGCCAGGTCGTAGCGCAGTCCGGGGCCGCGGAAGGAGGTGCGACCTAGCTCGGTCAGCGGGAGCCACTGCGCCGCGCTCAGCCCGAGCGCCACCGCGAGCATGAGTCCCGGGCCCCAGAACAGGACCAGCGGCCGCTCGCGGCGCAGGAGCGGCAGGCCCGGATCGAACACCCGCCACAGCGCGTAGAGGCCCAGCGCCAGGATGCTCATGCCGATCGCCTGAATGTGCAGCCCGAGGCAGGCGATCCCCAGGACCACGCCACCGAGGACGAAGAGCTGCTGGCGACGCCAGCTCCGCGCCCGAAGCGCCGACTCGAAACACAGCAGCTCGCCCGGCAGCCAGACGGCTGAGCGGATCATGTTCTCGTGCTGCTGCTGGCCGACCAGGAAGCTGCCGAGCGAGAAGACCAGCCCCGCCGCGAGCGCCCCGAGGCCACTCGATCCCAGTCGACGCAGGAAGAAATACGTCAGCCAGCCGGCGGTGGCGGTGTGGATTGCCCGCAGCCAGGCGAACGCCAGGTCCGTCGGTGCGAGCGGCAGCACCAGGAGGTTCAGCGGGTAGAGCGGCCCAACCTCGCCATCGGCCAGCAGGGGGTAGCCAGCGAACGTGGTCGGCAGCCAGAACGGCAGATGCCCCGCGCGGAGCGCGGCCGCGAACGCCGTCGTCAGCGGGTAGTAGAAGAGATAGGTGTCGCGCTCGTACGCCAGCGGACCGCCGACGAGGCCGCTGCCGTGTAGAACGAGCGCTACGAGGGCGAGCGCGGCCAGCGGCAGGACGTGACCATCGAGCGCCCGCGTCAGCGGCCCGCCGCGTGCCGGCCGATCGGCCTCGGCGACGGCCGGCGGCGACTCCAGTGCGCTCGAGCGGCTGGCCTCGGCAGCGGCGCTCATGGCCGGGATCCCGGTCGCCGCGCCACGGCTACCACGGAGAGCCCCCAGGGCAAGCCCGTTCGGACCGCCAGCTTCGCCTCGAGACCGAGCAGGCCCCCGAGCAGCGTATTGACCGGCCCAGGCGGCTGCCAGAGGTCCGCTGGCCCAGCCGGCTCCGTCCGCTCGAGCAGCCGCTTGACCGGCGCGAGCGGGAACAGGAAGCAGTTGGCGTAAGTCATCCGCTCGATCGTGAAGCCGGCCCGACAGAGCTGCGCGTCCAGCTCGTCGCGCTTGTAGCGATGCCGCGTCAGCACCGCCTGGTCGTGCGCGCCGCGCAGCCAGTCGTGCGCAGCGACCCGCACCAGGGCCAGACCGCCTGGCCTCAGCACACGGTGCAGCTCGCCGAGCGCCCGCTGATCGTCGGTGACCCAGAGGTGGTAGAGCACGTCAAAGGACGTCACCAGATCGAAGCTCTCGTCCGCGAACGGCAGCCGATCGACGCTCCCACGGACCAGGCGCTCCAAGCCGCGCCCGCGAGCGAGGGCGAGCGCCTCCGGCATGAGGTCCAGCCCGGTCACGCAGCCCCAGCGCCGGAGCCAGCTCGTCGTCCCGCCCGAGCCACAGCCCGCGTCAAGAATCCGGGCCTGCGTGGCGCGCGGGCGGAAGTACGCGTCGAGCAGCGCTTCCGAAATGCGCCGCATGCCGAGGTACCACCAGTGGCGATCCTCCTGCCGGCGCATCAGCTCATACTGGTCTAACTCCACGGAAGGCGTGGCCTCGCTTTGGTGCCACCCGAGGCGCCTGGATCGCGTCTGGCCGTGTGCAGGAGCGTGGATATCGGGTGAGGACTCGTCCTGGTGATGCTACCGCATTCGCGCCCGGCGGAGCCGTTCCCGCTCGCTCGCTCACCCCTTGAGCCGCGGCACGGCGCCGCGAATGGCACCGTGATGAAAGAGCACCCCACCCTGATACAGGAGCTCAGGCAGCTCCTCCGGCGAAGCCCGCGACAGTCCGCCGGCGGCGTTGAGGACACAGGTTCCGACTTCCTCGAGCGGAAGCGCGGCGATGACCTGATTGGCGGCGTTCAGCATACCGTGCCAGGTCCCACACAGCTCCGCCGCGTCAGGCGGATCGCCCTCGAACAACAGCGACTGCACTTCTTCACGCGAGTAGCGGCCGGAGCGAGCCGCGCCTTCGAGGATCGACGCGGGCCCATAGCCAGGATCCTTCCCGCACGCGGCCCAGGCGAGGTAGCCGAGCGGCTGGAGACGCTGGTCGGTGGCGATGACGTCGATCCAGTCGCGCACTTCGAGCCGTCCCACCAGCGCCAGGACTTTGTTCGTGGCGAGGTCGAACGGATGCAGGGTCAGGCCAAACTCCTCGTGGCGCTGGAGCGGGAAGAAGCGAAAGGCGCTGTCCCGCGCCCACTCCAGGCGGACGTGCTCTCCGTCACGACCAACCTCGGCCTCCACGAACGTCGGCCGCTCTCGGACCACGAGAACGCTGAATCCGTTCGCCCTCAGCAGCGCTCTGTCAGCCTGCCAGCTCGCCTCGAGCGCTTCGTCCGTATCATGGAAGAGGTCGATGTCCCGAGAGATGCGCGCCGCCGCGATCGCCTCGTTGAGCGCGACGCCGCCGGCGACGTAGCTCTCGCCAGAAGCAATCCGGTGTTCCGCTAGGAGCTGGCAGACGGTGCGTTGAAGCTGTGTGAGAGCCATCGTGCTATCGTCGCGGCCTCGCGAAACGCCTCACGGTTGCCGTAGCGCTCGATATATCGCAGGACCCGAAGCTGCTCGTCGGTCGTCGTCGGGTAATAGTCAGGCCGCAAGAACCAGAGGCACATCGTTCGGTACCTGTCCACCAGCCGCC
>JADZDV010000051.1 GCA_020850915.1 Chloroflexota bacterium
CCAGGCCCTTCCGCTGGCGCAGCTCGCTCAACGACGCTCGCTCCATCGCGGCCAGACTGCCGAACTCGGCAAGCAGCGCGCTCGCCAACTCCAGCACGTTCTGCCCCCGCCGGCCAGTCCGCAACAGAATGGCCAGTAGCTCAGCCTCGTTCAGGTGCTCCGCCCCAACCTGCAGCAGCCGTTCGCGCGGGCGGACGGCCAATGGCAAGTCTTTGAGCCCAACATGGTACTCGACCGAGCTCGACGCGATGGCAACACTCCAAGCGCTGGGGTCTCGCCAACCGCGCCATTATACCGAAACCCCCCAACACCGCCCACACTCCCGCCCCGTCGCGCGAGTCGGCCGCTGCATGAGCGCCCGCGCGGTACACTTCGATGGACCACTCCATCGGTCCATCCACCGCGCACACGGTAGAGGCAGGCCCCGGGCCGGTACCGCGCGCGGCGAATGTGCTTGTAACGGCGAGCGCGGCTCGCCTCAGGCACCTGATGAGTCGGCCTGATCACGGGGAGGCTGGGCTGCCACGGGGCGCCGCCCCCACCTGGCGGCGTCCGCCAGGGTCTCGCCAGGTCGCACACTGGACACCGGGGACACATGCGCATCGTCTTCATGGGCTCGCCAGATTTCGCCCTGCCGACCCTGCGGCGGGTCCACCAGGCCGGCCACGACGTCCGGCTCGTCGTCAGCCAGCCCGACCGGCCCGTCAAACGCAGCAGCGCCCCAGTCCCCCCGCCCGTCGCGCTCGAGGCGGCGACCCTCGGCCTTCCCCTCTACCAGCCAGCCGCCCTCCGCACCCCCCACGAGCAGCAGCCCCTGCGCGACGCCCAGCCCGACGCGATCGTCGTCGCCGCCTACGGCCTCCTCCTCTCCCGCGCCGTTCTGGAGATCCCTCCTTACGGCTGTCTCAACGTTCACCCGTCGCTCCTGCCCCGCTGGCGCGGCGCGTCACCCGTCCAGGCGGCTCTCCTGGCCGGCGACACCGGGACCGGCGTGACCATCATCCGTCTCGTCCGCGCCATGGACGCTGGCCCGGTGCTCGCCCAGCGTCACAGCCCCATCCTCGACGATGACGACGCCCAGTCGCTCGAGGCCAGACTGGCCATCCTGGGCGCAGACCTGCTGGTGGAGACGCTCGACCGGCTCGCCGGGGGTTCTCTCGTTGGCACCCCGCAGGACGACACCCTCGCCACCTATTGCGGCAAGCTCGAGCGCGAGCAGGGACAGATCGATTGGCGCCGATCCGCCGCTACCATCCGTAACCAGGTGCGCGCCTTCCGCGGCCGCGGCGACGCCTTCTCCCGCTGGGATGGCAAGCTCCTGAAGATCCTCTCCGCGCGGCTCGCCCCGCTCGACGCCGGCGCTCCAGGCCAGGTCGCCTCGCTCGGACAGGGCGGTCGTCGCCGCCCGGTCGTCGTCACGGGCGAGGGCGCTCTCGAGCTGCTGGAAGTCGCCCTGGAAGGACGCAAGCCGACAAGCGGCGAGGCGTTTCTCCGCGGTTACCCGGCCTTCCTCGGCACGCACCTCGAGACCGCCGGCCCCTCCTCCCCTCTGGTATAGTCGGGGCGTTCCACCGTGTCGAATCCCGCTCCTGCAGGTCGCCAGGCCAAGCTCTGCGCTTCGATCCTGAACGCCAACTTCGGGTTGCTCGCTGACCAGGTCCAGCAAGCCGAAGCGGCCGGCGTGGACTGGGTCCACGTCGACGTCATGGACGGCCACTTCGTGCCGAATCTCACCATGGGGCCGATGATCCTCGAAGCCGTTCGTTCCGCCACCCGTCTCCCGATCGACGTCCATCTAATGATCGAGCGGCCAGAAGCCTCGCTGGAGGCCTATGCGCGCGCCGGGGCAGACCTCCTCACCGTCCACGCCGAGACGACGCCCCATCTCCACCAGACGATCCGGTCCATCCACGCCCTTGGCTGTCAGGCTGGCGTGGCGCTCTGCCCGTCGACCTCGCTCGACGCGGTTGAAGAGATCCTCACGGACCTGGACCTGCTTCTGGTCATGACCGTAAACCCGGGCTTTGGTGGCCAGGCGCTCATCCCGAGCACCGTCAGAAAGACGGCACGGGCCCGGCGTCTGCTGGATGCCGCGGGCGCGCGTGCGGAGCTGCAGGTGGATGGCGGCGTGAAAACCGACAACGCCGCGGAGGTCGCCGCCGCCGGTGCGACCATGCTCGTCGCGGGAACGAGCATCTTCAGAGCGCCCGGCGGCGTCGCTGACGGCGTGAGAGCCCTGCGCGCCGCCCTCGGCGGGTGCTAGACCAGAGCGTTGGTGAGGCCGGCGGATGCTGTTCGCACAGCCATGCAGGCCTCGCCCTGGCTTCCGTCTGGTGCGACTCTGGCGTCATGCCATCCCAGAGACGAATCGACGCGATGGGCGTCCCAAACTCCAGCGACTTCGTGCAAGGCAGCACGCTTTACGCGGGTCCAGAATCCCCCGAAGACGTCAGAGCAGCGCGGCCTTTGGGAAGGCGCCAGTGCAGTGTTAGGCTGTAGTGGCGTACTTCCGTGCCGTGCGCATGCAGCGCGTACAGGCATGCAGCCGAAGCGTTCGACCACCGATGAAAATCGTCGTCCGCTGAATGTTCGGAATCCAGCGCCGGTTGGTCTTTCGATTGGAGTGGCTCACGTTGTGGCCGAACGTGACACCCTTCCCGCAAATCTCACAGCGGTTCTTCAACGCAGCAGCCTCGAGGAGATACTGGACCGACCCTCGGCCGGGGCAAACCCACCGATGGTACCACGGTCCGCTCCCAACGGGCAATTTGCCCCCAGCGCCCCTCGCCCAACACGGCGCCACCGCCTCTCCGGACAGCTCCCTGGGGGCCTGCCCAGCGCGGGAAGCTGGGATAGCGGGCCTCTCTGGCCAGGGGCGGCTGAAGTGGTAGCCTACAACCAGCAGGCTGTGGACAGCCGCTTCCCAGAGCCGCCCCGGTGCGACCGCCCCCGGATCGCGTCCACACCCTCACCTGGTCCGATCAGCTCAGGCAGAGACGCTCCACGCAGCACCCCTGCACCGCCAGGGCGCTGCCCGACCGGTATCCAGCCGCCCATCGCGGCGGCGCACCCGGTCGCCACCTCCCTGTGCCTCACAGCGAGCCAGATCCGATGACCCCACCCCCTCCATTGCCAGCTCGAAGCACTCATGAGCTCCAACGCGCCATCGCCATATTCGCCGACGAGCTGCGGGACGGCTGCCGCGACCGCAAGGTCAGCGGCGGCCTCGAGCGCTTCGTCATCTACTGGCTTGGCCAGGTCAGGCGAACGAGCGGAGCGTCCGCCGCCGCGACGACCGCGGACGCTGTCGCCAGCCTCCTCGCGGGCTATCGGGAGCTCCAGCCGCCGGAGCGCCGCGCACGCCTGGAGCAGGTGCTCGCCTGGCTCCGTGGCTCCGGCACTCCGCCGCCTCCCGCCTCGAGCGAAAGCCGTCGGCCCGCCACCAGTGCCGTCTCGAGCCCGCTCTCGTCCCGAGCTGCCCCTGGTTCGGTGACTCCAACGTGGCTGGATCCCTTCCCGGCGCAGACCGGCGCTGCCTGCTGTCCGAGCGCCGCGGACCAGCCCGTTGCTCCGAGGCTGTCCTCGAAATCTGCCCCGCCGTCCATCCAGTACGCCATGGATACGCCGATCGACCAGGTCCGCAACGTCGGCGCGGTCCGCGCCAGGCTGTTCTACCGCCTCGGCATCCGCGTCTTCGGCGATCTCCTCCAGCACCTCCCGAACCGCCACGAGGCATACCCTCCAGCCGAGCCCGCCGCGCAGCTCTTCGTCAGCCCCGCCGCCAGCTACGCCGGTGTCGTCCGATCGGTCCAGGAGAGTCGTCTACCTCGCAGCCTCCGGCGCATCGCCGTGGACATTGGCGACGAGACCGGCACTGTGAGCGCCACCTGGCTCCGTAGCGGGCGGGGCGGCTTCCTCCCAAAGGTCGGTGACAGGATCGCCGTGAGTGGCCCGCTCACCGGCTACGGTCGCCACCTGGTGTTCGAGAACCCGGCCTGGGAGCCCGATCGCGGCGAGCCGATCCACACCCGCCGGCTCGTGCCGATCTATCCCCTCACCGCCGGCCTCGGCGAGTCCTTCATCCGCTCGCTTGCCAAGCAGGCCGTCGATGCCCACGCCCTCGCCCTGCCGGACCCGTTGCCCGAGCGCTGGCGCCAGCAGTACGGCCTCCACTCGCTCGGCGAAGCCATCCAGCAGATGCACTTCCCAGCAGACGTCGAGAGCCTCGCCCACGCTCGCCGTCGCCTCGCTCTCGACGAGCTGCTCCTGCTCCAGATCGTGGCCCTCCGCCGCCGTCACGCCTGGCAGAGCGCACTCGGCCGCGCCCTGTCGATCCCCGACGCTGCTCTGGAGGCCCTGGAGCAGGCCCAGCCGTTCCGCTACACCAGCGCCCAGCGCCGCGTCATGGCCGAGATCTTCGCCGACATCGCACGCGCCGTGCCGATGAGCCGCCTTCTCCAGGGCGAAGTCGGCTCGGGTAAGACCGCCGTCGCCGCCGCCGCCCTCCTCGTGGCCACAGCCAACGGCATGCAGGGCGCCCTCATGGCCCCCACCGAGATCCTGGCCGAGCCGCACGCCCGCGGCCGCCGACTCGCCTACGAGCGCGCCGTTCCGCTGCTCTCCCCCATCGGCCTCCGCGCGCCTCGCGTCGAACTCCTGGTCGGCAGCCAGACCAGGCGCCAGCGTAGACCGATCCTCAACGGCATCGCCAGCGGCGAGCTGGACGTCGTGGTCGGCACCCAGGCCGTCATCCAGGACAGCGTCGAGTTCCGCGACCTGGCCGTGGCCGTCGTGGACGAGCAGCACCGCTTTGGCGTGAAGCAACGCGTGACCTTGCGCGCGAAGGGCGCCAACCCGCATCTCCTGGTCATGACCGCCACACCCATCCCGCGAACCCTCGCCCTCTGCCTCCACGGCGACCTCGACCGCTCCGTCATCGACGAGCTGCCGCCTGGACGGAAACCAATCAACACAAAGCTGCTCATGCCGCTCGAGCGTCACCTGGCCTATGAAGTGATCCGCCTCGAAGTGAAGCGCGGTCGCCAGGCTTTCATCATCTGCCCACTGGTGGAGGGCTCGGACCGACTCGAGGCTCGCGCCGCCACGGAGGAGTACGAGCGCCTCTCGCGTGAGGATCTGGCCGGCCTCCGCCTCGGACTCCTCCACGGTCGTCTCAAGTCTGCTGAGAAGGAAGCGGTCATGCGCAGCTTCGCCGCTGGTGACCTGGACGTGCTCGTCTCGACCTCGGTCGTCGAGGTCGGCGTGGACGTGCCCAACGCGACCGTCATGCTCGTCGAGGGTGCCGAGCGCTTCGGCCTGGCCCAGCTCCATCAGTTCCGCGGTCGCGTGGGCCGCGGTCCAAGCAGGGCGCACTGCTTCCTGCTCACCGACCAGGACGACACCGGCACGCTCGAGCGCCTCCAGGCGGTCGCCGACGCGGGAGACGGTCTCGCCCTGGCGGAGCTCGACCTCCAGCAGCGCGGCCCCGGCGACTTCTTCGGCGTCCGCCAGAGCGGCCTCCCCGAGCTCCGCGTCGCCAACCTCGGCGACGCCAGCCTCCTCCTGGAGGCCCGCGAGCTAGCTCAGTCCATCCTCCGAGAAGACCCAACCCTCGAAGCCCCCGACCACGCCCTCCTTGCCACCCGCCTCGCCGCCCTCCTCGCCCGCGCCGGCGAGCCCAACTGAGCAGGTTTCCAGGAGGGAACCGAGGTCCTCCCGCCCGCTGGTCCCTTGAGTCCTTTGAGCGCCTACGCCTCCTCGAACTCCGCCGTCGTGAAGTTCAACGCGCGGCAGTTCTCGGTCACCGTCCGCACCACCTGCGCGAGACCCGCTTCCGTGCACCGCGCGCGCCCGACCAGACCGCCGCCACGCAGACGCCGTGGCTGCCCGAAAACCGCGCCATACGTTCGCTTACGTACCGAGCTCCGAAATCCTGACAAACTCTGAGCGCCCACCTCCTGTCATCCTGAGAGGCTGTGATCCATTGGCGAGGTCATATCCGAGCACACAACATCTTGTGGCCATGGATGCTGCATCACCACAAGATGTTGTGTACTCGACCACTGCCCGGCAACAGTCTCACAAATTCTGAGCGCCCCCTCCCTGTCATCCTTCGCTAGCGAAGGATTACGCCGTCGCGGACTGTCCTCTCGGAGCCAGCCATTGATGGAACCCACTCTCTGACGGAGGAGGGCCGGCTCCGTCCACCGGTCTCCCACAGCGTGATCCTTCACTTCGTTCAGGATGACAGGGGGTGGTCAGGATGACAGGGGGTGGTCAGGATGACAGGGGGTGGTCAGGATGACAGGGGGTGGTCAGGATGACAGGGGAGTGGCCGGGAGGACCGAGATGTCCGGGGTACCGAGGTAGTCGGGTTGTCAACAGGTCCCGGGTGCGATCAACTGACGCGGACGATCTCTTTGACGAAGCGATGTGTCCACGAGTGATCTCTGCGCTTCCACGCCCCTCCCCTCGATGGTGAATAATTGCCCCGGCTCCCACCATCACCAGACGGATCGGCGGCCGAACCACCTCTGAGGCTCATCTGTGCGTGTCATCGCAGGCTCTGCCCGCGGCCGAGCGCTCTCCGCTCCCTCCAGCGAGCGCACCCGCCCCACCGGCGACAAGCTCAAGGGTGCTATCTTCTCCATGCTCGAGGCCGAAGCTTTCAAGCGCGGCTTCTCCCCGGACCTCGACGACGAGGGCGGCGAGCGCTTTGCCGCGGCGCTCGCCTGGCCTCGCGCGCTCGACCTGTACGCCGGCAGCGGCGCGCTCGGCATCGAAGCGCTCAGTCGGGGCGCCCGCTCCTGTGACTTCGTCGAGAACAACGGCGAGGCTCGCGAGACGCTGCTGAAGAACCTCGGCCGCACTCAGCTCCGCCCCCGAGCGAAGATCCATCCCACCAGCGTCGAAGCCGCGGTGGCGTCGCTCCACGGGCCGTTTGATGTAGTATTCGCCGACCCACCGTATGCTGGGCAGGAGGCACAGCCGGTGCTTGCCCGGATCGCCAGTTCGCCACTCTTGAGCGACAGGGCCATCCTCGTCTGGGAGCACGCTGCCAGCCTCGAGCCCCCCACAGCGCTCGGCAGGCTGCGGCTCCTTCGCACGCGCCGACACGGCGCCAGCGCGATCACCCTCTTCGCCGTCAACCCCACGGTCGACACCACGGAGGCGTCCTCTGAGCACGCAGACTGAGCCGGCCCGCCGCCTTGCGATCTACCCCGGCGCCTTCGACCCCGTCCACCTCGGGCACGTCGACGTCGCCCGCCGAGCGTCCAGGCTGTTTGATCACCTGATCGTCGCAGTGTATGATCGCCCGTCAAAGCGAATGCTCTTCACACCAGAGGAGCGGATGGAGCTGTTCCGCGCCAGCCTGCGCGACCTGCCGAACGTCGAGGTGAGAGGCTATGCCGGCCTCACCGTCGATTTCGCTCGCCGCCTCCACGCCGCCGCACTCGTTCGCGGCCTCCGCGCTACCTCCGACTTCGAGTACGAGTACCAGATGACCACCATGAACCGCCATCTCCAGCCTGCCATCGAGACCGTCTTCCTGATGACCTCGGCCGCCCACGCCTATCTCAGCTCGAGCTTGATCAAGGAGGTCGCCGCCGAAGGCGCCGTGCTCGACGGCCTCGTCGAGCCGCACGTCGCTAGCGCGCTGCGTGCAAAGTTCGCCTCGATGGAAGCCTGAAAGCGGCGGGGGGCCAGTGGACGTTCTGTTTCTGCTCGATCGCCTGGAGGAGATCCTCACCACAGGCTTCCGCGTGCCCATGTCCGCGCGCACCATGATCGACGAGCAGGAGGCGCTGGACATCATCGAGCAGATGCGTCTCGCCCTACCCAAGGAGCTCGAGCGTGCCAGGCAGACGATCGCCGAGCGCGACCAGCTCCTCGCCGAAGCCCAGGAGCGGGGAGACCGCCTCCTGGCCAGCGCCAACGAGCAGGCGAACCGCAAGCTTCAGGACCACCACATCACCATCGCCGCGGAAGCCCGGGCTGCTGACGTGCTCGCCCAGGCTGACCGCGAGGGCGGTCTGATCCGACGCGAGGCTGATGACTACGCCGCCAGCGTTCTCACCTCGCTTGCCAGACGCCTTCAACGGTTGCAAGCCCAGGTCCAGGAAGGACTCGACCAGTATCAGCACTTCGCGCCGGACGACGCCGACGACCGACCCGCCCGGCGCTCCGCGCGCGCTTGACCCAATTCGGCCAGGTCTCCTATACTCAGAGGCACGTGGCCGCCTGCCGGCGGCTTTTTTCGTGCCCGCGACCGGGATCAAACGATGATCGTTTTCAACGTCGCTCAACTACTCAAGCAGAACGCGGGCGCAACCCGCGACTACACCGTTTCGGATCGGCCCTCGACCTTCAGCCCGGACCTCAGCCTGCTCTCGCCGGTAGAGGGCCAGGCGCATCTGACGCGGACGAGTCGCGGGATCATCGTCGAGGCGCAGTACACCACTGACGTCCAGCTCGAATGCGGCCGCTGTCTGGAGGCCGCCGAGGTTCCCGTTGCGGGCGACATCGCCGACGAATTCATGCCCAGCATTTCGGTCTGGACCGGCGTTCCGATGCCGGAGCAGGCTGACTCTAGCGAACTTCGCATCAGCGAGAACCACGAACTCGACTTGACCGAGGTGATCCGCCAGGATATCCTCACTCGCCTACCATTGCAGCCGTTCTGCCGGCCAGACTGTCCGGGTCTGTGCGAGCAGTGCGGGGCGCCGCTCGCGAGCGAGCGCTGCGATTGCCCGCCACCAGCGACAGACAGCGGACTCGGTAAGCTGGCCGAGCTGTTCAAGACCCTGCCAGGTCAGACCGGAGCCAGCAGCTCCACTCAGGAGGATTGACAATGGGTGCCCTTCCTAAGCGTAAGGTCAGCCGCGCCCGCCGCGGCAATCGGCGCCGTGAGCAGGTCATCAAGGTACTGCCAATGGGCCCCTGCAACAGTTGCGGCGCGCTCAAGCCGACACACCGCGCCTGCAAGCTGTGCGGCACCTACAACGGCCACCAGGTCATCAAGCCCCGATCCGCCTCCGCCCAGGCTGAGTAGCCCTCTCACCTCATGCGGTTTGCCCTGCTATTCCCCGGGCAGGCGTCGCAACACGTTGGCATGGCTGCCGACGTCCTGGCGGGCAGCACCGCGGCGCGCGAACTGTTCGCTCTCACCGATCGACTGACCGGCCTGCCCGTGGCGGAAGTCGCCCACCAGGGTCCGCTCGAAACGCTCACGCGGACCGAGTACGCCCAGCCCGCCGTCGTCGCAACGAGCCTCGCCTTCTGGCTCACCCTACGGGAGCGACTCGACGCGGCCGGCGTGCCGTTGATGCCAGACGCTTGCGCCGGCCACAGCGTGGGCGAACTGGCCGCCGCCTGCGCCGCGGGCGCCCTGGGTCCGGAGCAGGCGATCCGGCTGGTCACCAGCCGCTCCCAGCTCATGGCCGCCGCCTGCCGTGACGTCGACGGCTCGATGGCCGCCGTCATCGGCCTGGACGAGGCCACCCTCGAGCGGGTCTGCCTGGCGGCCTTCGAGGCAACCGCCACCCGACTGGAGCTGGCCAACCTCAACGCCCCCGATCAGCTTGTGGTCTCGGGGCATCGCTCGGCCATCGACTGGCTTGCCGAGCACGCCCGCGAGTTCGGCGCCCGACGCGTCCTGCCCGTAAAGGTCAGCGGGCCCTTCCATTCGAGCTACATGCGAGGGGCCGCCGCGCGGTTCGCCGCCGCCGTCGCGGCCGAGCCGTTCGCCACCCCCACAGCGCCGCTGGTCTTGAACCAGACTGCCGCGCCGTCCATCGATCCCGCCGCCATTCAGCACGAGCTGGCGACCGCGGTCGCCGCCCCGGTCCGCTGGTCCGCCTCGCTTCGCGCAATGGCCGGAGCGGGCTGCGAGCTGTTCATCGAGGTCGGATCAGGTCAGGTGCTCGCCGGCCTCGTCAGGCGGACGTTGCCCGGTGCGGAAGTCGTCTCGACCTCCGATCTCGCCGGCGTGGACCGGGCTGCCGAGCTGTTGATGAAGGAGACACTGGCGTGCCAGACCTGACCGGCAAGTTCGCGCTGGTGACCGGGGCCTCTCGGGGCATCGGCCGCGCCATCGCCCTGCGCCTCGGGCGCGCCGGGGCCGCTCTCGCCGTGAACTACCGCGCCGACGAAGCCGCTGCCCAATCAGCCGTCTCGGCGCTCGAGTCGCTCGGCGTGCGCGCCGTCGCTCTTCAGGGCGACGTCGCCAGCCCAGCCGATGCGGAGCGGATCGTCCAGGACGCCCTCGCCGCGTTCGGCCGCATCGATATCCTGGTCAACAACGCGGGCATCACGCGCGATACACTCCTGCTTCGGATGGACGAGAGCACGTGGGACGCCGTTCTCGACACGAACCTGAAAGGCACCTACCTGGTGACGCGAGCGGCCATTCGGTCGATGCTCCGCCAGCGCTCGGGGCGCGTTGTCAACGTCAGCTCGGTGGCCGGCATCATCGGCAACGCCGGCCAGTCCAACTATGCCGCCTCCAAAGCGGGGCTGTTCGGCTTCACCCGCTCGATCGCCCGTGAGGTTGCCTCCCGCGGCATCACCGTGAACGCGGTGGCGCCCGGCTACATCGAGACGGACATCTGGACGGGCGTCTCCGACGAGGCGCGCAAGCATCTGACCGACCTCGTCCCGCTGGGCCGCACTGGCAAGCCGGACGAAGTCGCCGAGGCCGTGCTGTTCCTCGCGTCCGATGCCGCCTCCTACATCACCGGACAGGTGCTCCAGGTCGATGGCGGCATGGTGATGGCCTGATGGACTCCGCGGACGACGAGTCTGAGCGCCCTCGCTCTGCCCCAGGTCGCCGCCTGGCCCGGCTCCTGGCGTTCGAAGTGCTCTACGAGGTGGACCTCACCGGTCATCGCGCCTCAGACGTCTTCGAGCGCCGAGCGACTGCCGTGCAGTCGGATCAGCAGACCAGCCAGTACGCGCGCGCGCTCGTGTCCGGCGTCTTGAGCGAGCGGGAGCAGCTAGACGATATGATTCGTCGGCTCGCAAGCGCCTGGCCGCTGGAGCAGATGGCCGCCGTCGATCGGACCGTTCTGAGAATGGGCCTTTTTGAAACGCGCTCCCAGCGTGATAAAGTTCCGCTGAAAGTCGCCATCAACGAGGCTATCGAGCTGGCAAAACGCTACGGCGGCGACAGCTCGCCCCGGTTTGTCAATGGCGTGCTTGGCCGAGCGGTCGGCGATCAATCCGATATGGCCGAGCCCCCGTCCACGGTGGACGAATCTACTCCCATTGAGGAAGGAACAGAGGATGGCTGAGAGCTCGGAAGAGCGCCTGAGGAAACTGATTGCCAAAGAGCTGAGCGTGAACGAGGAAGACGTCACGCTGGACGCCGACTTCACCGAGGATCTCAACGCCGATTCGCTCGATCTCGTCGAGCTCATGATGGCTGTGGAAGAAGAGTTCGGCGTGAAGATCTCGGACGAAGAGGGCGACAAGATCAAGACTCTCCGCTCCGCGCTCGAGTACCTCGAGGAGCACAACATCGAGTAAGCTCCCCATCGCGCGACGCACCCGCGCGACGCGCCAGCTCTCCGCTATCCCCGTGACCCGACGGCGGCCGCCGCACGCATTCCGTGCAGGAGCGGCCGTCCGTTGTTTATGCTCTCCTTACTTGCAACGATGCGCCGATACTGAGATGAGACCATGGCGACCGATCTCGAGATCCGCCCAGACGTGAACGACGACGCCACCGGCCAGTCGGAGATTCCCGACGAGGGCTCCATGACGATGATGGAGCACCTCACGGAGCTCCGGGACCGCCTGATCAAGGCCGCCCTTGCTGTTGTGCTCGGCCTCATCGTTGCCATTGCCCCAACGCCACCGCCCGACGCGGC
>JADZDV010000052.1 GCA_020850915.1 Chloroflexota bacterium
AAGGCGAGGAGGAACCGATGACGATGACAGCTCAGCCCTGGGACGTGCTCACCACTGAGCTGAGAGACGAGGAGCCTGGAGAGGTCGGGCCCCGCTTACGGAAGCAGCCCAGCCCGATCGGCCAGCTTCTCGGACAGAACATGCTCGACGATGCCGTGCGGGCGCTCCAGGAGGACCTAGCCCTGCTGCAGGCTGGCCAGGAGCGTGGGATCAGCGCCCTCGGCTCTGCCATGGCGCGACTGATTGAGGAGCTCGGCGAGGTGCGAAGCCGGATCGGTGCGCTTGGCGAGCTCGGCAACAGCTCAGCGGCGACGCCCGCCGCCGAGGCGGAGTGGGCGGCACTTCTGACCCGCGTAGATCGGTCCGAGCGTCAGGTCATGCTCTTGCTGCGAGGCATGGAGACGCTGGATGGACTGCGCCACCAGGTGAGCATTCACACCCAGGCGATCGGGCGACTGACTGATCTGGTGGCGATCGCCAGCCAGCCGCGCCCGATCGAGGGCCTCGAGGCGCTCCAGCAGACGGTGGCGCTCCTGCAACAGAGCCAGGCGGGCCAGCAGCGGTTCCAAGTTCTGTCGCTCGCGGTCGCCGCGCTCGGAGCGCTGCCCGGCGTCGGAGCGCTGGTGTGGCTGGCGGTCCGCGTGTACGGCGGCTAGTCCGAACAGTCGTCCACCGTGGTGTCCGTCAACTTCTTGCGTGGTTGTCGCAGCCAGCCCCAGGGGAGGGGGCACGACGGGAACCCCTGGGGGTTGCGACCACGCTCGCAAGACTCTGACGGGCACCCCGTCCACCGAACCGGCTTTGCAGCAGTCCGTCGCCTGCGTTACAATCTGCCGGCCGTTACGCCAGCGACCTACACATTCGCCCAGCACGGTACAGCGGACAGGCTCTGGCTAATGTGACTGTTTGGACGGAGAGCAGCGTCAGCAGCATGCCCGCATCCACCACCGGGTCAGGAGAGCGCCGGCGGTCACCGTACTACGGGTGGCTCATCGTCGCCCTGTCCTTCCTCAACCAGGGCCTTGGCTACACGGTCTGGTACTCGTTCCCGGTCTTCTACGTCGCGCTGCTGGCCGAGTTCGGCTGGAACCGTGGTGCGACGTCGCTGCCGTTCTCCGTCTTCGTGCTGATGCACTCGCTGGCCGGCCCGCTGTTCGGTGGACTAGTCGATCGGTACGGCCCGCGGCGGGTCATCCCGGTCGGCGCAGCCATCCTGGCTCTGGGCGTCGCGGCCTGTGCGTACGTCCACGAGCTGTGGCAGTTGTTGCTCGCCTACGGCCTGGTCGGCGGTATCGGTATTGCCAGCATTGGCTGGGTGCCCAACAACGCCGTCGTGTCTCGCTGGTTCTTCCGCAGAATCGGGTTCGCCGCGGGCCTGGCTTCCACGGGCGTGGGTCTCGGCATCTTCGGGCTGATCCCGGCGATGGATCGGGTCATCACTGAGCGGGACTGGCAGTCCGCCTACCTTCTGCTCGCGGGACTGCTGGTCGTCGGCCTGATCCCGGCCAATCTGATCTTCATGCGGTCAAGCCCGACGGAGATCGGACTGGGCATCGACGAAGGCGACGAGCGCGGATCGAAGCACCGGACGTCGTATGTCGAGGTCGTCGTCGATCTGGCCTGGGCGTCGAGGGAGTGGACCCTCGGCCTGGCCGCGAAGACGAGCCGCTTCTGGCTGGTCTTCGCGGGGATCACCCTCGCCACGTTTGGGCAGCAGCTCGTGATGGTGCACCAGGTGGCGTTCCTGGTCGACGCCGGCCAGCCGGCAGCCACGGCGGCCATGGCGACCTCGCTGCTCGGCATGTTCGCGGTCCCGGCCAAGATCCTGCTGGGTTACATCGGCGATCGCTACGGGCGAGAGATCGGTTTCACGATCGGGTTCCTGGCGAACGTCGCGGCCGTGCCCGCGCTCGTCCTCGCGGGCCAGCGCACCGGCCTCGACGTGGTTGTCGGCGGGCAGAGCTTGGGACCAGGTTACCTCTGGCTCTACAGCCTGCTGGCGGGGGTTGGGTTCGCGGCGCTCGGTCCGATCATGCCAGCGATCACCTCAGACCTGTTCAGAGGCCCCTCATTCGGCATGATCTTCGGCGCCGTGACGGTATCGGCCGGCCTGGGCGCCGGCCTGGGCGCCTGGGTCGGCGGACTGTCATACGATCTCACGTTTGACTACCAGCCCGCGTTCACCATCGGCGTGATCGCGATGCTCGTGGCGATCGCGTGCTGCTGGGCAGCAGCGCCCCGCCACGTGCGAAAGCAAGCGCGAATACTCGTCTAGCGCGACTCGATCGGCTGGTACGATCGGAGCTGATAGCCCGTGTACTCGGCTCGCGGGCGAATAAGGCGGTTGTGCGCCAACTGCTCCATGACGTGCGCCGTCCAGCCGGAGACGCGGCTGACCGCGAAGAACGGCGTGAACTGGTCCGTCGGCAGGCCGAGCATATAGTGGGTCGAGGCGGAGTAGAAGTCCACGTTGGCCCAGATCCCTTTCTCGGCCTTCACCCGCTCCTCGATCGCGCGTGACATCTCGTACCACTTGGATTCGCCCCGCTTGGCGCCAAGCTCCTCCGAGAAGCGACGCAGCCATGTTGCGCGTGGGTCCTCCGTCCGGTACACCCTGTGGCCGAAGCCGGAGATCTTCACGCCCTGCTTGAGCAGGCCTGAGGCCCAGTCCGCGGCGCGCTGCGCCGTCGACTCGCCGGTGCGGTCGATCTCGAGCAGCATCTTCATGACCGCCGTGTTCGCGCCGCCATGGAGCGGGCCGGACAGCGTGCCCACGCCGGAGGTGATCGCGCTGTACATGTCCGAAAGGGTCGCGACGGTCACGCGACAGGCGAACGTCGAGGCGTTCAGCTCGTGGTCAGCGTGGAGGATCAGGCTGATGTCGAGAATGCGGGCCTCGTCCTCGGGCGGCCGCTTGCCAGTCATGGTGTAAAGGAAGTTCGCCGCGTGATTCAGGCCTGGGTCTGGCGCGATCGGATCGCGGCCGTTGCGAATGTGCTCCCAGGCTGTCACCATGCCTGACATCCTGGCGGTGAGCCGCGTCGCCTTGCGGAGGTTCGCCGCCGCCGAATGATCGCCCCGATCTGGGTCCCAGAGCGATAGCAGCGAGGTGCTGCTGCGGAGCACCTCCATGGGGTCCGCGTCCCTGGGCCAGCCTCGCATCATGTCAACAAGCTGGCCCGGAACCTCGCGGCTGGCAATGAGCTCTGCCTGGATGGTGTCGAGCTGGGAGCGTGTCGGCAGCTCGCCGTGCCAGAGCAGATAGACGACTTCCTCGAACGTCGCGTTCTTGCACAGGTCGTGAACGTCGTAGCCGCGGTAGATCAGCTTGCCGGTCTTGCCGTCCACGAGGCAGATGGCGGAGGTTCCGACAACAACGTCCTCGAGCCCCTCTTTGAAGGTTGGAACACTCATCGATGGCTCTCCAGACCATGAGGTGGGCGGCGCTGCCGCCCTCAACCACCGGCCCAGCGACGTCTTCGCCCGGCCAGAAGAGTTGCGCGCTGTTCCGCGGTACATTGTAGTGGAGCAGCCAGCGCGGTGGAGCTTCGCGCACGCGGGGTCGCCCGCGGGCGGGCCATGCCTCCGCCCGCTGGGAGTCAACCTCGCTCCTCGCGGATGTATGGTTGTCCCAGAGCGGACGGCGCGGCGCTCCGCCGCCTGGAGACGCGGCCGGTTATGAACGGCAGCGCCACTATTGGGGCGAGGTAAGGAACGGCGCCCCAGATGTACTGCGAGCCCGGGAACGCCGGCGGCAGTCTGAACTGCGCCGCTTCAAACCCGCCGAACAGCAGCGAGCCAGCGATGGCCCAGCGTGGACTCCAGCCGGAGAAGGTGACCAGGCCGAGCGCGATCCAGCCCCGACCACCCGTCAAGCCGTCGGTCCAGGCGCCGATCGTAGACAGCGAGAGCAGCGCTCCCGAGAACCCCATGAGCATCCCGCCGAGGACGATGGCACAGAACCGGTAGCGATCGACGTCCACGCCAACCGAGTCAGCCGCGGAGGGCTCGTCGCCAATGGCTCGAAGATGGAGACCAACCCGGGTCTTCTCGAGCGCTAGCGAGACCACGACCGCGAGCAAGTAGGCAACGTACACCAGCGCGCGCTGCTGGAAGAGTGCCTCACCACTCCACGGCAGCGAGCCCAGCAATGGGACCACCAGGCGTTCGTCGAGCGCTGGCGCGCGCTGGCCCACGAACAGCCGGCCGAACAGCCGACTCAGCGCGTCCCCCAGCACGACAAGGACAAGCCCGAGAATGAACTGCTGCTCCGGTCCAGCTCGGCCGCGGACCACGGGCAAGGCGTGCGTCAGGCAGAGCACGCCGCCCAGCAGCGCGCCGCCGAACGCCCCCAGGTACGGATCGCCCGTGGCGAGCGCAATCCCGTACGCGGCCATGGCGCTGAAGGCCATGACCCCTTCCACGCCGAGGTTCGTTGCACCCGAGCGCTCAGTCACGATAACGCCGAGCGTCGCTGGCAACAGCGCTGCACCGGAGCGAACGACGACCGCGACAAACGGGACGATCGCTTCAGCGTTCACGGCCCGCTCGCCCGGCGAAAGCATCGCAGGCTTACGGCGGCGTACAGCACGGCCCACAGGAGCACGCCGGCCGCGGCTGACGGGGTGCCAAGCTGAATCTGGATCGCGTCGCCGCCCACCAGCAGTGCAGCGACCAGGATGCTGGCTGGAAGGACAAGCCAGGGTCGGAGCGCTGCCAGCGAGGCGACCAGAATGGCGGTGTACCCGAGGTCCTGGGTGATCCCTGATTCCAGGCGGTGGTTCAACCCCATCACTTCACTCGCTCCCGCGAGCGCCGCGAGCGCACCGGCCAGTGCCGCGACCAGGCACGTCAGGCGCCCCGCGTCGAATCCGAGATAGGCCGCTGTGCGCGGGCTCTGACCCACGATCGCGACGCGAAGCCCGATCACGGTCTTGCCCAGCAGGGCAGCCACGCCGGCGAGCGCCAGCAGGCCGAATACGAGGCCCAGGTGCACGTTGGTGTCAGGCAATCTTGGCAGCCAGAAGCTCTGACTGAGCGGCGCCGTTCCCGGAAAGCCTCGCCCATTGGGATCCTTCCAGTAGCTGATCGAGAGGAAGTCGGCGATCCGAAGCGCCACGTAGTTGAGCATCAGACTGGTGATGATCTCGGAGCTGCCGAAACGAACGCGCAGCCAGGCCGGCACGAGCGCCCAGAGCGCCCCTGACACAACGGCAGCCAGCAGCATGGCCGGCGTGACAAGCCAGCCAGGATCGTCAGGGTGATAGAGTCCGATGCCCGCGGCGACGATCGCGCCGACGATCATGGCGCCGTTCATGCCGATGTACCAGAAGCGCGCTCGGAACGCGACGACCAGGCCGGCGCCCAGCAGCAACAGTGGGATCGTCCGCGCCGCCAGGCGGTTGAGTCCCTGCACACTGCCAACAGCCCCCCACGCCGCGCCTGTCAGCACCACGAGCGGGTTCTGGCCTAACAGGAGCATTGTCACGATGAACACAGCGGCCGGAGTGGCCAGCGTCAGCAGCAGACCAACGCCTCCAGCGCACCGCTTCACTCGTCCCCCGCCATCATGCGGCCGACCGCCTCGCGCGTTGCCGTCTCACGCGGCAGTATGCCGACGATGCGGCCCCGCTTCATCACGGCCACGGCATCACAGGCCAGAGCTTCCGAGAGGTCGCTCGTGATCCAGAGCACGCCGGCACCGCGGGCACGCTGGTCGAACAGCACCCGACGGAACTGCCCCGCGGAAGTGGGATCCAGCCCGCGGGTCAATTCGTCCGCGACGATCAGCCGTGGTGAGCCCTCCAGCTCGCGCGCGACGACGACTCGCTGCTGATTGCCGCCTGACAGGCTGGCTACCGGCAGGTCCGGGTTTGACGGTCGGATGCCGTAGCGCTCGATCTGCTCTCGCGCGGCGGCTCGCACGGCGGTCCAGTCCGTCACACCCCGCCGGCTGAACGGCGGCCGATCGATACGGCGCAATGCCAGGTTCACGGCGATGCTCTGGCTCATGACGAGTCCGACCGTCTTGCGGTCCTCGGGGATATACGCCACCCCGAGATCGGCGACGGCCCGTGAAGAGAGGCCCCGGATATCCGTCCCGCCGAGGAGGATCCGGCCTTCCGCCCCCGGCCGATGCCCCGTGAGGGCCTCGGCCAGGTGCTGCTGGCCGTTCCCCGCCACGCCAGCCAGGCCGATCGCCTCACCTGACCGTATCGTCAGGTCCACGCCATCAAGACAGTCGCGATAGCCGGCCTGGCCGAAGCGGAGACCTGACACCTCCAGGAGCGGTCCGCCGGGTGTCGCCGGCTCCGGGACGAAGCTATCGAGATCCCTGGGCGCCTCGGCGCCGACCATCATGCGCAGAAGCTCGGCTCGGTCGCACTGGCCGGCTGCGAACGTGCGAACCACTCGTCCGGCTCGCATGACCGTCACGCGGTCCGCGTAGCGCTCCACTTCGTCGAGTCGGTGAGTGATGAACACAACGCCCTTGCCTTCGGCGGTGAGCTGACGCATCGCGTCGAAGAACGTCTCCACCTCGACGGGCGAGAGGTTCCCGGTTGGCTCGTCGAGAATGACGACTCTGGCGCCCTGGTGGAGCAAGCGAACGAGCTCGACTCGCTCCCGGCGACCGAGCGGCAGCATCCAGACTGGCGTCTCGGCGTCCACGGTTAACTGGAAACGGCGTGAGACCTGCACGGCGAGCGCCTGGAACCGCCCGGCAGACAGAATCAGCGGGGAGCGCGGGTGTCCCAGCGCGATGTTCTGCGCAGCGGTGAACCGCTCGACCAGCCGTTGCTCCTGGTGCACCATGCCGATGCCGAGGCGACGAGCGTCAGCCGGCGAGTGGAGCTGCACGGGACGATCGTCGACGGCGATCTCGCCTTCGTCCTGTCGGTACAGACCGGCCAGCACGTTCATCAGGCTGCTCTTGCCGGCGCCGTTCTCGCCCAGCAGAGCGTGCACCTCTCCGGCCGCCAGGTCGAGCGATACGCCATCCAGCGCCTGCACGGCGCCGAATCGCTTGCTGATACCGCGGAGCGAGGCGAGCACTACGGTGTCGCGTTGCCCACGATGTTCTCGACGAACCAGGTCGCGTTCTCGTCGTAGAGCTTGCCGATGTCTGGCGTGCTGGCAATGCGGACCTGCCCGGTGTTGTCCGTGATCGGGCCGGTAAAGATCGTCTCGAGGCTTTTCTCGCCAGAGCGGAACCTGGCGATCTCGTCGCTATAGAGCTTCTCGATGGCCGCCCGCCTCGGGTGGCCGGCGAGCGCGGCGGTATTCAGCGGGGCCAGGCCAACCGAGCCGTCCTTCAGCGATCCCATCCAGTCGCGGTACGCCTTCGGGATGACCACCCGCCCACCCTGGAGCCACCTGCCCGAGCAGGCGGCCTCGACCGTCGGGCGGTTGTGGACCGTCCAATTCCACGTCGCGGCGGTCAGGACGGCTCCTGGCGCGATATCGTTCATGTCGGCGTGGTACGCGATGCCCCACCTGCCAGCCGCCTGCGCCGCGAGCATGGTGGCCGGCGAGTCCTGGTGCATCGTGAGAAGCTGCGCCCGGACTGGTTGTTCCAGGAGGGACTCCGCCGCTTCTTTCTCCAGCTTGAGATCGAACCAGGTCAGTGTCCAGCGATGGTGCACCCGGGCGGTCGGATTGGTCTGAGCCAGGCCGAGAGCGAAGGCGTTCTCGCCCCGAAAGACCTCCGGTATCGGGTGCGCCGCGACGTAGCCGACGTTCGCGCCGGGATCCACGACCAGACCTGCCACTTCGCCGGTGATGTAACGCCCCTCCTCGATCGTGGCGAAGTAGTAGCCGATGTTCGGCGGATCGCTGGGCGAGGGAAACCCCGAAGCGTGGAAGAACGCGATGTCGTGATGGCGCGCCGCCACTTTGCGGGTCGGCTCCATGAACCCAAATGACGTCGTGTAGATGACCTTCGCGCCCTGCTGAGCCATGCTCTCGACAATGTCCTCCACCGCCTGCTGATTGTCGTCCGGCACACTGTCCTTCCGGATCGACAGATCCACGTACGGCAATGCCTGCTTGAGGGCGAAGAAGCTCTGCTCGTGGCTCCAGCTCCAGCCTTTGTTTGAGGTGGGGCTAGTATAGAGTTGGCCTACCTTGCACGTGGCGAGCGCCTGCGAAG
>JADZDV010000597.1 GCA_020850915.1 Chloroflexota bacterium
CAGGTCGAAAAAAGCAGTAATGGCGAGATCGGAGGAGCGATGGGCGCGCGATAACGCACGCCCGAACGCCTCCGTAGCAGCCATCACGGAGAGTTGCGGCATCTCACTGAGTGCGGCGATCACTCGAAGTATGAACACTCGCTGCGTTCCACCCGACACCACAATCGCCTGATCGAGATGCTCCAACAAGATGTAGAAGCGGACGGAGGCGGGGAAGTGCGAGCTGCCTTCCATTATTCGTTGAATGCGCTCCTCCCGTGACTCGGGCGGAGGCGAATTGACCTCGGAATCGTTGCTTGTCGATTGTGGTTCACCATCTGTGGTTGCCGGTCCATCTGTCGCGGTAGAATCCTGAATCTCAGATTCGGAAAGCTCGCGTTCCGCTGCCGGCTCTTCGAAACCGGCTAGAATGCGGCAGAAATCGGTAGTCAGATCCGAAACAATTTCGCGAGCGAATTCATGCCTTAAGAAGAGGCGCAAGTGTATTGAATCCCTGGTGTCGCCGGGGGGAAGTGATTGTGCCGCCTTGTACCATGCCTGTGGATCCTTGGCGATTCGATCGTCAAGGGCGTCCATGGGTTCGCTCGGAACTCCATAGAATGGTGAAAGACGGTTAAGAGCATCCAAGGCTGGGACAAAGCGCGTAACATCATGCGGCTGTATGCGTTCGAGCAGGTATAACGCGAGCGCGTGGCGCGCTATTTCGGCATGCGTTCCAGACTTTAGGAGGCGGGCGGCGATCGACAGATGATGTACACCGATCTCGATGTTATGTGGCAAGAGACTCTCTGCAATCGCGACCTCAGCAAGAAATCGTTGGGCATCGCTTGCTAATGCAACTGCGCGTTCGACGGCGTCCTGAGGATCGTTGCGGGTGAGGGCTTGAAATATGCGGAAGATGCAGCGTTCTTGGGTTGCCCACTCCAGCCCAAACATATCTGTAAGATCATCAGCGTTTTGAATTCGAGTCGCGAGTCGAATGCTCAGATCGGCGTCAATCGAAACTAGCTGAAGTGCGGTCCATTCAAGTAACTCCGATTGACTCTTGAGCGCAATCGTCTCGATTTCGCGAAGAATGTCTAACGGCACGCAGCGACCGCTGGATGCATGCCACTGTGCGATTCCAGTCAAAGCGAGCAGCCGGTCATCAGTATTACCGGATGACTCGACTTCGTTTCTTGCTCGCTCAATCTGCCCCATCCGGGCACGTATCCACTGCTCTACTCCCTGCAGCTTCCGCCGATAAGGTGTGCCAAAGCGTTGCTTCATATGGGCGAGCTGGA
>JADZDV010000053.1 GCA_020850915.1 Chloroflexota bacterium
CACGATCGGGCTGGTGCTGCCGTCGGAGGTCGTCGCCCTGCTGGTCCTCCTGCTGCCAGAGCGCTCCACCGAGCTGGCGGTGCTGATCGGCATGGCCATTGTGGGGCTGGTCCACGCCAACGCCCTGACCCGCGGAGCCCAGGCCACGCGGGCATACCGGGACGTTGCTGTCCACGCCTCCGATCCTGGCTGAGCCAGCGCCACGGTGGAACCAGCAGACGCTGCTCGCGCAACCGCGCGGATCCCACCTGGCGCCTGGTCCAGGCGCATGAGGTCGGCCAGGCCTGATCTGGATCACGCTGGGTAGCGGGCCGCTCATGCGACACCGGTCAGCTCATCTGCACGATGTGTTATATAACAACTCGACCGGCGCCCAGACCGCGTGCCGCGGTCGAAGCCTGGACCCAGGCAGCGAGCCTCGTCGCTGCCGCTAGCGTCCGGCATGGCCAGTGCAGGGAGTGCCACCCCGGCCATCCAATCATCAAAGCGACAGAGGCGGTGATCGGGACATGGCCACCGTAACCTCTGGAACGGCTTCATAAGGCTCGGGGATGATGACGGAGCGGCGCCACGCCTGCGCCGGGCCAGCATCTGGAGGACCAATCATGTCGTCACTCAACCAACTGCCAGTCCACCCCGTCCCCGACAGCGCCCGGGCCGCCGCGGCCGAGGCAACCCTCAGCATCGAAGGGCTCGTCGAACGTCCTGTCGTGCTGGGCGCCGCGGACCTTGCACACCTCCCGCGCGTGACGCTCAACGACGATTTTCATTGCGCGGAAGGCTGGTCGGTGGCCGACCTGCGCTGGGAAGGGGTCTGGCTGAGCGAGGTGCTGGCGCTCGCCCGGCCACTGCCCACGGCCCGCCACGCGCGGGTCTGCTCTGGCGAGTACGCCGTGCCCGTGGCGCTGGATCAGGCCTCAGACGCGCTGCTCTGCGATCGGCTTGGCGACCAGCCGCTCCCGCTGGCCCATGGAGCGCCCTGGCGCTTGCTGCTGCCGCGTGGCGACTGCCACACCAGCGTGAAGTGGGTCACCAGGCTCGAGCTGTGCGCCGAGCCGGGCGAGCAGAGCGGTCTGCGGATCGCCCGCGCGCGGTTGGCTCGAACGGGAGATGCATCACCGACTGAGTGAAGTCGGGCGCGGCCGTTATATCGTGCTCCGCTATAATCGGTGCATGGCCATACCTGACGATTCGATCAGCCTCGACGACTACCGGGCGCTCGCGCGCTTCCGGTACGAGCTGCGCCGATTCCTCCATTTCAGCGGGCAAGCAGCCCGCTCCGCACACCTCGAGCCACAGCAGCACCAATTGCTGCTGGCGCTCAAGGGCCTCGCACCAGGCGGCCATGCGACGGTCGGCCAGCTTGCCGACTGGCTCCAGATCCAGCACAACAGCGCCGTCGAGCTGGCCGGACGGGTTGCCGAGCGGGGCTTCATCACGCGCGAGCAGGATCGAGACGACCGGCGACGTGTGCAGGTACGCCTGACTTCGGCCGGGGAGAGCGTCCTTCGCCGGCTCTCGATCGACCACCGCGCCGAGCTGCGCCTGCTCGCCCCGGCCCTGCTCCAGTCGCTCCGTGAGCTCGTCGTCGAGCCTGGGGCGGTGCCCGACGGGAACGGCGCTGGCGGTTCAGGCAAGGCGGCGACCGGGGAGCGAGGCGCCGCGGTGATCGAGTCCCGCGTGCTCCGGCCGCGGCGCCCCGACATTTATCCGCGTGGCCTGAGCCGACGTGACGCGGCGGCCAGCGACGCGTGACGGCCGCCGACCGGGAGCGCACGACGGCAGCGCGCGGCCCTCCTGAAGCGACGACCGCTTCGTCGTCGGCAGACGCGCGCCGACAGCCGACCCGCTAGAGCCTCGGGGACTTCATCACCGCGCCGCGGCCCGTCCGCGGGGGTCGGGCACAGGGCTGAGCCCCACGTTCGACTCATCGCCCCCGTCGCCCCACGAGAACTCCACCAGACTGGCCTACCGGGCCCGTTGCCGCTAGACTGCACCGAGCCCTGGCGGCGGCCGGGGGGCACGCCGAGATTCGTGGGGAAGGAGCAGGGCAGATGTTCGTGTTCGATCTAGCGGTGGAGCAGGAGTTTGATCCGAAGCGGCACGTCGAGAAGGTCCTCGGCAAGGAGGGGGGCGGGGACTTCACCGTAGCGTGCTGGGAGCCGGGCCAGATCAGCCCGTACCACTGCCATCCCGAAGCGACGGAGATCTACTTCTGCTACCAGGGTGGCGGCAAGATGCATACTCGCACGGAGTCGGTGGACGTCAAGCCCGGCGCGTTCGTGGTGCACCCGGCCGGCGAGCTGCACGAGTATGAGAACGGATCCCAGCGCACCCTGTTGTTCCGGGTCCGCTACGGCGCGAGCATGCACGCTCGCCACATCGCCTGGCGCGGTCATCTCGGGTGGAGCCAGCGACCCGAGGACGCCGAGTACTTCCGCCAGCATCCTGACGACTGAAACACCCGTCGCTCGGCGGCGACGGCTCTCGCCCCGTGCTCTTCGAGGAGACCACAGATGACCGTCGCCTTCCCCTGGTACGAGCTGGGCTACGTCATCCCGCACCTGTACACCGACCTCGACGCCTACCAGTTCTACCGCGTTGCGCCGGACGGCATGGTGCTGGTGACGACGCAGCTCAACCTCAAGGACTACACCATCGCCGCCGTGGAGGACGAGCTGGCGACGCTCTGGCAGCGCTTCGAGCTGCTGGCCAGACGCGGTGTCAACCGGATCTCGCTCTCCGGCGTGCCGGTCGCGGCGGCGCTCGGGCGGCAGCGCGTGCTCGGCATCCTTGAGGAAGCGCGCTTGCGTACCAGGCTGCCGTGCGACACGGACCTCGAGGCGCACATCTCCGCGCTCCAGCACCTCGGCGCGACGACGATCGCCCTGGCCACCCGCTGGTCCGCGGCGGTCAACCAGGCGCTAACCCGCTACCTTGCGGAGGCCGGCATTCAAGTCCTTGCCTGCCGCTCGCACGCCCGCACGCTCGAGCAGAACAAGCACGCCAGAGCCGAGGACGACCACCAGCTCGCCCTGGACCTCGTACGCCAGGTGGTCGCCGATGCGCCCACGGCCCAGGCGATCCTCCTACCAGGTGGCCTCTGGTTTGCCGTCCACGCCGTCCCGGTCCTCGAGGCGGAGCTGAACCGGGTCGTCCTGACGAACATCATCTCCACCACCTGGGCCGCCCTGGCGGCAGCCGGCGACGGCGTCAAGCACCGTCCAGACCCCGCGCGGAGCAGGCTGCTGGCCAGCATCTGACCCAGTCGCGGTTCGCCGATGGCCCCTTTCGACACCGGCGGTGGGAGCCGTCGCGCGAACCTCGTACGGGCGCAGCAAGGAGCCCGTCTCAGAATTGTCGCTTCCACCACTTCACGTTCCCGTTCGTCCGGGGCCTTTGGGAAGGCGAGGTGCCGAATTTCGAGCGATTCTCGAATTCTGAGACAGGCTCCTTGCTGCGCCCCTACCAGTCGTCGGTCGCGCGGTTCTGCTCGACAAACTGGCGTTCTGGCCTTGTCCATTCCGACGGTCGTCTGGTAGCCTGAGAGACGCTCGGTGTCCGTCCCTGGTTGTCCCGGAGTCCCTGTCGTGTCCCCCTCCCTGGCGCTCTTCCACCGCCTCAGCCGCCCCGTCGCCCTGGTCGCTGCCTGCGCCGCCCTGGTTGTTCCCGTTTCTCCCCTGCATCCCGATCGCTGGCAGGATCCCTCTGCTCTCGTCGAGACGGGTGCCGCCCTCGATGACTCCGTCTCGCCCGCGGCGCTCGACCAGGCTGAAGCGCCGGGCGCGGCGCTCGCCAGGGCGCTTCGACTGCGGCTCGAAGCCGATCCTGACGGCGCACGGGCGATCTACGACCGCCTCGCCCAGCAGCCCGATCCAGACGTCGCGAGCGCGGCCCAGCTTGGCCTGGCGGCGCTGAAGACCGAGGCGGGCGCAAGCGGAGAAGCGGTGGCGACCCTCGAGGCGCTGCTGGCCCGCCATGGCCAGACCTCGAGCGCCGAGCGGGCGCAGCTTGCGCTCGGCATCGCGCGCCGCGAAGCGGGCGACTGCGCCGGCGCCCTGGCAGCGCTGGCCGATCAGCGGCTTCGCGCAGGGCGCCTGAAGGCCTACGCGGGTTACGAGGCGGCGCTTTGCCACCAGGCGGCCGGCGACGCGCGGGCGACGTTGGCGCAGGTGGCGGCCAGCCTGGACGGGGCTTCACGCCTGCCGCGGGTCGAACTGCTCGAGATGAAGGCCAACGCTCTGACCAGACTGGGCCAGACGTCCGACGCGCTGGCGGTCTGGAACGAGCTCCAGTCCCTGGCGCGCACGGCGAGCTACCGAGCGCAGACCGGGATGGCGGCCGCCCGCCTGCTTCGCGACCTGGGTCGGACGGGCGAGGCGGCGAAGCTCTACGCCCAGGTGCTGATCGACGCGCCGACTCTGCCCGCCGCCGGCTCGGCGCTGGACGCCCTGCGCGACATGGATGAGCTGGGGCTCGTCTCCTACTACCAGGCCGGACTCGTCCGCTACAACGCCGGCGACTGGGCGAGCGCCCAGCGCAACTTCGAGGGCTCCCTGCTGACGCCGTCAGAGGCGCCAGACCACTCCGCGGCGCGTTACTTCCTGTCCATCGCCCGCCTGCGTCAGGGTGCGGAGAACGAGGCCGCGGACGCGTTGCTGGCGCTGCCGGGCTCCTACCCCGCGAGCGACGTCGCTCCCCCGGCCCTCATGCGGGCTGGCAAGCTGCTGGAAGGCCTGGACCGGACGACCGACGCCCTGGCCGCCTACGCGCGCCTGGCGAAGGACTATCCAGCTAGCTCGCTGTCCCCTCAGGCGCAGCTCCGCATCGGCCTGCTCTCGGTCTTCCGCGGGCGGCCGGCAGACGGCGCGCCGAGCCTGAGCGCCCTGGCGCACTCGGACGCCAGTCCGGGCATGCGGGCCTGGGCGTTGATGTGGCTCGGCAAGATCGAGGCGAGCGGCGGCAACGCCGAGGCTGCCCGCGCGCGGTGGCAGGCGGCCGTCCAGACCTCGCCGCTGACCTTCGGCGGCTTCCGCTCGGCCGGATTGCTGAACGGCGATCGAATGGCTGTGGCCGCTAGCTCCAGCCTCGACCCTGGCAAGCTCGGCGTCTCCGCCCAGGAGCTGGCAGACCTGGATGCCTGGCTCGCCGCGAAGGGCGTGGACCGTCAGGCCCTCTCTGACCAGTTGGCGGCGGATCCCGCGCTGGCACGAGCGGACGATCTCCTGGCGATGGGGCGGGCGGATCTGGCTGCCTGGGAATGGGACGATCTCGCGCGGCGCGGTCCGGAAGCGGAGCGCCAGTACGTCCTCTCACTCGCCATGGCCGACCGCGGCCTCGCCCGGCTCGCCATGACCCAGGTGCTCGACGGCCTTCGGAAAGACGGCGCGGCGTCGGCCGACGCACCGACGGCGCTTCAGAAGCTGCTCTATCCGCTGCCATACGCCGGCCAGCTCGCCGCGCGGGGTGCCCAGTACGGCGTCGACCCGCTGCTCCTGGCGGCGCTGATCCGCCAGGAGAGCGCCTTCAACCCGCGGGCCCGCTCGCGCGCCAACGCGCTCGGTCTGGCCCAGGTGCTCCCCAGCACCGGCGCCGGCATCGCTCGGGCGCTTGGCCGACCGGGTTTTCAGGAGAGCGACCTGTTCCGTCCCGACGTTGGCATCGAGTTCGGCGCCTACTATCTCGGCCAGGCCCTGAGCCGCCGCGGCGGCCAGGTCTTCCCCGCGCTCGCCGGCTACAACGCCGGTAACGGCGCGGTGGACGGGTGGCTGCGCGACCCCGCGAACGCCGACGCCGACATCTTTTCGGAGCGTATCCCGTTCCCGGAGACCGGCAACTACGTCCATATTGTCTTCGAGACGTACGGCATGTACCGGGCGCTGTACTCGAAATAACGTCCTCTCAGCGGGGTTGTGATCGACGCGAGCATCGACCACCACTTCTCAAGAGATGGTCCTGCCCGCTGCCAGCGGAGGGCAGCGAGCCGACGCGGTACTGCGCCTGGCAGACGCCGGCGCGGCCCTTCCTGAGGAGACGCCAGAGTGGTGCTCACCACCAGTCGCGCACCACCAGCTCCTCGTCACCAGCCGCTCGTCCTCACCAGCCGTGCGGCTCTTGCTCCAGAATGCCCAGCTCCTCCAGCCTCCCGCGCAGGATCGCCTTCTTCCCGGCGTCCAGCGGCACGATCGGCAGGCGCGTCTCGCCACACGGTCGGCCCATGATCTCCATCGCCGCCTTGATGGGCGCCGGGTACTCCACTCGGAACATGCGGTGGATCTTGCCAACGGTGGTCTGCAGATCCAGTGCCCGGTCCAGGTCTCGCTCGGCGCAGGCGCGATACAGGCCGTTGATCAGGCGCGGCGCGACAGCGCCGATGATCGAATAGCAGCTCGCGCCTCCCATGACCATGACCGGCAGGAGGTACTCCACGCCAACCGTCATCGCGAAGTCCGGCCGGACCTCCCGCGCCGCCGTGCGGATCGCCAGGAACTTCTCCCAGTCGTGGCTGGCCTCCTTCACACCGATGAAGTTCCGGAAGCGCCGGGCCATCTCGGCGATCGTCTCCGGGCTGACGCCCAGCTCTCGGCTCGGCAGGGTGTAAAGAATGAATGGTATCTCGATCGCCCGGCTGATCGCTTCGAAGTGCCGCACGAGCGATTCGTCTGACGGGCGCCAGTAGTACGGCGGCAGCACGACCACCGCGGCGGCGCCCGCCCGCTCGGCGTGACGGGCGAGCTCGACGGTCTGGTCGGTGCCCGCCGTGCTGATGTGGGACAGCACGGGCACTCGCCCGGCCGCTCCTTCCAGGGCAGCTTCCAGCACCGTCTTGCGTTCGTCCAGCGTGAGGTTCGGGCCCTCGCCTACATGGAGTGTCACGCAGACGCCCGCCGATCCGTGGCAGACCAGGAAGTCTATGAGCTTGCCGGTCGTCTCGCGATCGACCCGGCCGTCGGCTGTCATCGGAGTCACGGGGGCGTGCATCAAGCCCCTCGGCACGGTCCACATGGGCGAACTCCTCTCTGGTGTCCCCAGTATTCCCGACGTTCCCACCTCGTGTCATTCACTGGCACACGGCCAGCCGGCGGCGATCCCATCTGAGGGGACCCGCCGACGGCGACATCTGCCAGCCGGTCACCGCCCTGGCGGATCGCGGTCTGGCCGTCTGAGCGCGGCCTGTCCTGGCTTGCGAGCCCCAGCCTGTCGAGAAGGAGTGCGAAGTGTCAGCCGTCAGAACCGTGGACGTCCATCACCACGTGACGCCAAAGGGATTGATCGAAGCCGCGCGGCGTGAGGGCGCGCGCTACGGCGCCTCCGTGGAGCGGGGCGACTCCGGCCATGAGGTGCTCGTGTTGGCCGACCACGGCCGCTCGTCGCTCTCGCCCGACCGCTGGGACGAGACGGTACGCCGCCAGCAGCTCGCGGCGGCCGGGGTCGACGTCGGACTGGAATCGATCTCGCCCACGGCGATGTTCTACCGCGCCGATCGAGCCCAGGCGGAGTGGTTCACGCGGGTCGTCAACGACGGCATTCACGAGAACGCCGCGGCATCGGACGGCCACGTCATCGGCATGGGCTACATCCCGCTCCAGTTCCCTGACCTGGCGGTCCAGGAGCTCGAGCGAGCGACGTCGGAGTACGGCTTCCCCTGCGTCCAGATTGGCACGCCGGTCGTGGACGAGAACTTTGACGAGCCCCGCTTCTCCCCGTTCTGGGAGGCGGCCGAGGCGCTTGGCACGTTCATCTTCGTCCACCCGGTCGGCGGCACTGCGAAGGAGCTGATGCCCCGCTACTATCTCACCAACTTCATTGGCAATCCGCTCGGCACAACCATCGCGATCGCCAGCCTGATCTTCGGCGGTGTGCTGGATCGCTACCCGAAGCTGAAGCTCTGCTTCGCACACGCCGGCGGCGCGGCGCCGTACCTGCGCGGACGCTGGCGCCACGGCTACGGTGCCCGGCCCGAGCCGAAAGAGCGCGGCGCGTCGCAGCCGTTCGACGACTACTTCCACCTGCTCTACTTCGACAGCCTCTCCCATGACGGCCGCGCCCTGGAATACCTCATCGGCTCCGTCGGCACGGACCGCGTGCTGCTAGGGACCGACTACCCGGCCGACATGGACGATGTCAAACAGGTCGCCGCCATCCGCCAACTGCCCGGCTTGACGGATGAGCAAAAGGACGCCATCCTGGGCGGCAACGCCTGGCGCCTGATCGGTGCATCTTAGGACAATATCTCAGATGATGGCGCCCAGTATCTCGACGATAACGTTCAATCACGGTCCGATTGATGGACAGTGCGCACCACGTCATGTCTCTGTCGTTCCGAGCGCCTCTGCCATCCAGGAACACCTCTGTCATCTCGAGCACCGGCGGAGGATGACCGGGAGGGGCGCTCGGGATGACCGGGAGCGTCCAGGCTGACAGGAGGATGCCCTGGCTGACCGAGGCGCGCCCAGGAGGATCCGGGGGCGCTCCGGATGGCATCGACCTCTCTGGTTCACACCCCCGACACTGGCGCGGAGACGAGGATAGCTGGGCGCTGGGTTGTGCTCTCACGGTACGCCGCGCAGATCCGCCGCGCCACGCGGCCGCCCGCGCCGCGACGCGCCAGTATGACCACGGAGCCGCCAAACCCGCCGCCGGTCAGGCGCGCTCCGAAGACGTCTGGCTCGTCGCAGGCCAACTCGACCAGGAGATCGATCTCTGGCACAGACACCTCATAGTCGTCGCGCATCGAGACGTGGGACTCGAGGAGCAACTGGCCGAGCCGCCTCAGATCGGCGCGCTCCATGGCAGCCACCGCCGCCAGGACGCGGGCGTTTTCGGTGACGACGTGGCGCGCGCGTCGCCGGAGCGGGTCTGGCAGCGCCGCGAGACGCGGCAGGTCGGCGAGGCTCAGATCTCGAAGCTGCGCGACGCCCAGCAGGGCGCAGGCTCGCTCGCACTCCGCGCGGCGAGCGTTGTACTCGCCCGAAGCGTGGCTGTGGGTGAGGCCGGAATGGACGACCACCAGGTCGGCTTCCCTGGGCAGGAGCACTCGCCGATGTTCAAGGCTGCGCGTGTCGATGAACAGGGCGCTGCTGGCGTCGGCCAGGCTGGCGGCTAGCTGGTCGAGAACACCCACCCGCGCTCCGACGAACTCGTTCTCGGCTTGCTGGCCGATCAGGGCCAGACGCACGTCGTCGATCGCCAGGGCGAAGGCAGCGCGCAGCGCGCGGAGCAGGCTCACCTCCAGCGCCGCGCTCGACGATAGGCCGCCGCCGACTGGCACGCTGGACGAGACGCGTGCCTCGAACCCACGCAGACGGAAGCCTTCTGCCCGCAGCGTCGCTGTGACACCCTGGACGTAGTCAAGCCAGCCCCGGCCTGGCGCCTCGACGCCGAGCTGATAGGTCTGCGCGGCACCCTGCTCGAAACCCTGGCTCGACACGCGCACGGTTCGATCGTCCCGCGGTGACAGCTCGACCCGCGTGCACTGGGGAATGATGGTCGGCAGCACGAAGCCGCCATTGTAATCGGTGTGCTCCCCGATGAGGTTCACACGCCCATGCGCTTCTGCCACAATGGTCGTCGCCATCAGAGGCGGCTGGTCACGGTCCACTGGCTCACCACCCCTCAGCATCGCACACGCCGGCCGCCAGCCACGTTCGTCGCGGCTACTGGAATCTCCCCTCCCCGAAGTGCGCGTTGCCGGTTCGCTCACGTTGAGTTTTGTGTTGAGACGCGATCAGCCGGTATCCTATGGCGTCAGCGGCAGGGCCAGCGTCGTCCCGTCGATCAGTAACCCCTCCTCAATTGTGCGTGTGAGATGACGATGGCCAGTGTCTACTCCGAGCCTCCGCGGCTCCCGTTCAGCAGCCTGCCAGAAAAGGCAGGGCTGTACGACCCGCGCTTCGAGCACGACGCCTGCGGCGTTTCGTTTGTGGTCGACATCAAGGGTCGGGCTGGCCACGACATCGTCGCAACGGCGCTCGGCGCGCTCTGCAACCTCGACCACCGCGGCGCTTCGGGCGCTGAGGAGAACACCGGCGACGGCGCCGGCATCCTCCTCCAGGTGCCGGATGCCTTCCTCCGTTCGGTCGTCAACTTCGCCCTGCCCCCTCTTGGCGCCTACGGCGTCGGACTCGCCTTCCTGCCAATCGATCCAGACGGCGCCCAGGCGACGATGGCCCGCGTCGAGGCGATCGTCGCGGACGAGGGCCTCACCGTCCTCGGCTGGCGCGAGGTGCCAACGGACCCTTCGTCAGTCGGCCCCACCGCGCTCAGCGTCATGCCGAGCTTCCGCCAGTTGTTCGTGGCCGACCAGAAGGGCGCGACCGGCATCGATCTCGATCGCAAGCTGTTCGTCGTGCGGAAGCGCTGCGAGCACGAGATCACGCGCCCACTGGCGGTCTACTTCCCGTCGCTCTCGAGCCGCACCCTGGTCTACAAGGGCATGCTCACCGCGCCGCAACTGGCCCAGTTCTTCCCGGAGCTGAGTGACGAGCGGATCGTGACGGCGCTCGCGCTGGTCCATAGTCGGTTCTCGACGAACACATTCCCGTCCTGGCCGCTGGCGCACCCCTATCGCTACCTGGCGCACAACGGAGAGATCAACACACTACAGGGCAACCGCAACTTCATGCGCGCTCGCGACGCGCTGATGGAGACGCCGAAGATTCCGGGGCTCCAGCGTGCCTTCCCGGTCATCACGCAGGGCGCCTCAGACACAGCCAGCTTTGACGAGTGCCTCGAGCTGCTGCACCTCGGCGGCCGGCCGGTCTGGCACGCCATACTGATGATGATCCCGGAGGCGTGGGAGAACCACGCCACCATGTCGCCTGAGAAGCGCGCCTTCTACCGCTTCCACGCGTCGATGATGGAGCCGTGGGACGGACCGGCCTCGATCGCCTTCACCGACGGCACGGTCATCGGGGCGGTGCTGGACCGCAACGGTCTCCGACCGAGCCGCTACTGGGTCACCGACGACGACCGCGTCATCATGGCGAGCGAGACCGGCGTGGTTGATATCGACCCGTCGCGCGTGGTCAAGAAGGGCCGCCTCCAGCCGGGCCGCATGTTCCTGGTCGATACGGCCGAAGGCCGCATCGTGGACGACGAGGAGATCAAGTCCCGTCTGGCGTCGGAGCACCCATACGGCGCATGGCTCGCCGCGGGCATGCTGCACCTAGACGACCTGCCCAACCGCAAGCACATGGTGTACCCGCACCAGTCGGTGCTACGCCGCCAGATCACCTTCGGCTACACCCACGAAGAGCTGAGGCTGCTGGTCGCGCCGATGGCGAAGGCCGGCTACGAGGCGATTGGCTCGATGGGCACGGACACACCGGTCGCGGTGCTGTCTGACCGCTCGCGGCTGCTGTTCGACTACTTCCAGCAGGTCTTCGCGCAGGTCACCAACCCGCCGCTTGATGCGATCCGCGAGGAGCTGGTGACCTCCCTGTCCTCGACCATCGGACCCGAGCACAACCTGCTCGCGCCCGGGCCAGACTCTGTCCGCCAGGTGGAGCTGCCGTTCCCGATCATCGACAACGACGACCTCGCGAAGCTCATCCACATCAATGACGATAGCGATCGGCCCGGCCTGGCGGCGCACGTCATCTCCGGGCTGTACCGGGTCGCGGGCGGCGGCGCGGCGCTGAAGGAGGCACTCGACCGGGTGCGCCACGAGGCGACGGCCGCCATTGGCCAGGGCGCTCGAATCCTGGTGCTCTCGAATCGCGACTCCGGTGCTGAGTGGGCGCCGATCCCGTCATTGTTGCTGACTTCCGCGGTGCACCATCACCTGATCCGCGAGAGGCTGCGCTCCAAGGTCGGCCTGGTCGTCGAAGCGGGGGATGCGCGCGAAGTGCACCACATGGCGCTGCTCATCAGCTATGGCGCCGCGGCGGTGAACCCCTACCTAGCCTTCGAGTCGATCGAGGACCTGATCTCTCAGGGCCTGTACGGACTGCAGGGCATGGATCCGAACAAGGCGGTGAAGAACTACATCAAGGCCGCGGGCAAGGGCGTGCTGAAGGTGATGTCCAAGATGGGCATCTCCACGGTCGCCTCGTACTGCGGCGCGCAGGTGTTCGAGGCGATCGGCCTCGCTCACGACTTCGTCGACGAGTACTTCACCGGCACCGTCTCGCGCCTGGACGGCATCGGTCTGGCCGAGATCGCCGAAGAGGTGGCGCGTCGCCACGCCATCGCCTACGCGAAACGCCCGGAGGAACGCGCTCACCGCGACCTCGAGCTAGGTGGTGAGTACCAGTGGCGGCGAGAGGGCGAATACCACCTCTTCAACCCCGAGACGGTCTTCAAGCTCCAGCACGCCACCCGAGCGAAGCGGTACGACATCTTCAAGCAGTACAGCCAGCTCGTGGACGACCAGTCGAAGCGGCTGGCCACCCTCCGCGGACTGTTCAACTTCAAGGAGGGAATGCGCTCGCCCGTGCCGATTGACGAGGTCGAGCCGGTCTCGGAGATCGTCAAGCGATTCGCCACCGGCGCGATGTCGTACGGATCGATATCAAAGGAGGCGCACGAGACGCTCGCCATTGCCATGAACCGGAGTGGCGGCAAGTCCAACACCGGCGAAGGCGGTGAGGACGCGGACCGCTACGTGCGCGATCCCAACGGCGACCTCCGCCGGTCGGCGATCAAGCAGGTTGCTTCGGGGCGGTTTGGCGTGACCTCGGAGTACCTGGTCAACGCGGACGACCTCCAGATCAAGATGGCTCAGGGCGCCAAGCCAGGCGAGGGCGGTCAGCTCCCGGGTCACAAGGTCTATCCCTGGATCGCGAAGACACGCTACTCGACGCCTGGCGTGGGCCTGATCAGCCCGCCTCCGCACCATGACATCTACTCGATCGAGGACATCAAGCAGCTCATCCACGACCTGAAGAACGCCAATCCCCGGGCGCGCGTACACGTCAAGCTCGTGGCCGAGGTGGGCGTTGGCACGGTCGCGGCCGGCGTAGCGAAGGCGCACAGCGATGTCGTGCTGATCTCCGGCCACGACGGGGGCACCGGCGCCTCGCCGCTCACCTCGATCAAGCACGCCGGCGCACCGTGGGAGCTGGGCATCGCCGAGACGCAGCAGACGCTGCTGAAGAACGGCCTGCGCGACCGCATCGTCGTGCAGTGTGACGGCCAGCTCAAGACGGGACGTGACGTCGTGATCGCGGCGCTGCTGGGCGCCGAGGAGTTCGGCTTCGCCACCGCGCCGCTGGTGGTCAGTGGCTGCGTGATGATGCGCGTCTGCCACCTGGACACCTGCCCGGTGGGCGTCGCAACCCAGAACCCGGAGCTGCGGAAGCGCTTCTCCGGCAAGCCGGAGTTCGTGGTGAGCTTCTTCGAGTTCATCGCCCAGGAGGTGCGCGAGCACCTCGCCGCGCTCGGGTTCCGCTCGATCGCCGAGGCAGTCGGCCACGCGGAGATACTCGACACTCGCCCGGCGATCGATCACTGGAAGGCTCGCGGCCTGGATCTCTCGCCGATCCTGATGGTGCCTGCGAACCCATATGAGGGGCAGTCGCTGCTCTGCACCAGGGCCCAGGACCACGGCCTCGATCGGGCACTCGACCAGGAGCTGCTGGAGCTCTCCCGGCCGGCGCTCGAAGACCGCCAGCCGGTGAGGATCAAGCTGCCGATTCGAAACGTCAATCGAACGGTTGGCACACTGCTGGGCTCCGAGGTGACCCGTCGCTACGGCGCAGAGGGGCTTCCCGACTGCACGATCGACATCCACCTGCGCGGCTCGGCCGGCCAGAGCTTTGGCGCGTTCGTACCGAGGGGCATCACCCTGCGGCTCGAGGGCGACGCCAACGACTACACGGCCAAGGGCCTCTCCGGCGGACGGGTGGTTGTCTTCCCAGACCGCGAGGCTCGATTCCTGGCGGAGGACAACATCATTGCCGGCAACGTCGTGCTCTACGGTGCGACGGGCGGCGAGGCGTTCATCCGCGGCGTGGTCGGTGAACGCTTCTGCGTTCGGAACTCTGGCGCCACCGCGGTCGTCGAGGGCGTTGGCGATCACGGCTGTGAGTACATGACCGGCGGGCGGGTGATCGTGCTCGGGCCAACCGGGCGCAACTTCGCGGCCGGCATGTCTGGTGGGATCGCCTACGTCTTCGACCCGGAGGAGCGGTTCCCGTCGCTGGTGCACTACGAGCTGGTGGACCTGGAGGCGCTCGCGGACGACGAGCGTGAGTGGCTGCACGAGACGATCGAACGACACCACTGCCTCACCGGCTCGACAGTCGCCGCGCGGCTGCTGGAGGACTGGAACGACGCGGTGGAGCAGTTCTGCAAAGTCATGCCCCAGGATTACAAACGAGTGCTCCGTGTCATGCAAGAGGCCGAAGAGGCTGGTCTGTCGGAAGCCGAGACGCTCGCCAGGGTGATGGAGGCGGCGCATGGGTGAGACCACCGGTTTTCTGAAGTGGAAGCGCG
>JADZDV010000054.1 GCA_020850915.1 Chloroflexota bacterium
AAGCTGATCGAGCGCGACCGCCGCCGGCACAATCAGACGCTGAACTTCATCGCCAGCGAGAACTACGCCTCCCACGCAGTGCTCGAGGCGCTCTCGAGCCACCTCAACGTGACGTACGCGGAGGGCTATCCTCACGCCCGCTACTACCAGGGTGTCGCGCTCGTCGACGACATCGAGTCGCTCGCCATCGAGCGCGCGAAGGCGCTGTTTGGCGCGGACCACGCCAACGTCCAGCCGTACTCCGGCAGCCCTGCCAACATGGCCGCGCTCTACGCCATCAGCAAGCCGGGCGACACGATGATGGGGATGGACCTCAGCCATGGCGGTCACCTGACCCACGGCAGCAAGGTCAGCTTCTCAGGCATCCAGTACAACGTTGTCTCCTATCACGTCAGCCCAGACTCGGAAACGATCGATTTTGACGAGGTCGCCTCGCTGGCCCGCGAACATCGGCCTAAGGTCATCATCGCAGGCTACTCGGCCTATCCCCGGACGATCGACTGGGCGGCCTTTCGTCGCATCGCCGACGATGTGGGCGCGAAGCTGCTGGCGGACATCGCCCACATCGCCGGCCTGGTGGCCGGCGGGGCACACCCCTCCCCAGTTCCCTTCGCTGACCTCGTCACGACGACCACCCACAAGACGCTGCGCGGGCCGCGCGGCGGCCTGATCCTCTGTCGGGCGGAGTACGCGAAGGCCGTTGATCGGGCGGTCTTCCCGATGCTCCAGGGCGGTCCGCACCTGTCGCAGATCGCCTCCAAGGCGGTCTGCTTCCACGAGGCGCAGGGTGATGCCTTCCAGGCGTACGCCCAGGCGGTTGTGGAGAACGCACAGGCGCTCGCAACCGGGCTCGTCAAGCGCGGGATCAGTCTCTGGTCCGGTGGCACGGACAACCACTTGCTGGTGGTGAAGCTGCTCGACCGCGACTTCACCGGCGCCGCCTTCGCTGAGGCACTTGAAGTGGCGGGCATCGTGACCAGCAAGTCCACCATCCCGGGCGAGAAACGCTCACCGCGCCAGACGAGCGGCGTGCGCTTTGGCACGGCCGCCCTGACCTCGCGTGGTGCCACTCCTGTTCAGATGGAGCAGGTGGCAGACCTGGTGGCCCGAGTGGCCGAGCACATAGGCGACCGCCAGCAGCTCGAGCGGATCGGCAAGGACGCGCGGGCCATCGCCGACAGTCTGGAGAAGATCGCCTGATTGGTCGTCTCACTCTAGCGGCGTCTTGACGCCACTGAACGTCTCCACGATCAGGCCGCGCCGGCGCAACCGCCGTACTAGCTCGTCGATCCCAATGCTGTCCCCCGGGGCGTGCCCGGTGATGATGACGGCGCCATGAACGGCGTCTGCCTGGAGGCGCGCGACGTCCTCGGGGCCAATGTGCATGAAGATGGCAGTGTCCACGCCGTGGGCAAAGTAGGCGGAGAGCACCGGGTAGCCACCGTTCGTCCCGCCGGAGATCGAGACGGCCACCTTGCCAGCAGGCGCGCTCGGGTCGCCGTAGACAACTAACGGTCGCTGATCGGTCGACCGGTAGCTGGGCAGGCTGCCGATCGCGGCGGCCACCTCCGACACGGTTGCCCGCGGCCGCTCGCTCTGCAGCGCGGCGATGACTCGCTGGATCTCGGAGCGGCTGTACATGTCGAGCGGCAAGTGGATGTTCATGAATGGCAGACCGATCAGCCTCGCGACTGAGATGACGTGGTCGTCGTTCGCGTTCATCTCGGAGAGGCGGATCGCCTCGCGTCGCTCGGCGATGGCGCTCGTGATGACGTCGCGCGGTACGCCCGCCTCGCCCATCAGGACGTAGTGGCGCTCGAAGACTTTCCAGAAGCCGGCCCGCACGATCGGGTGATGAGCGATCACGCCGTCGAACCCCAGATCGCGCGCGACGAGCAGCTCTGGCGGGCCGACGTCGATCCCCACCAGCACGCGCCGCAGGTTGGCGCCGGGCACCCAGATGCCCGAATCCTCCGGCACGTTCATCAGGCCGCCCATCTCCAGGGCTATCGCCATAATCGATTCGGTTGATAGTCCGCCCATCGGACGCTTGACCCCCTCCCGGCGCTGAGTTTCCCGTGGCTCGAAAGTGTACGCTGCCGGCTCGCGCGGGGCGGTAGAATGTGGGGAGGTCTCTCTATGGACACGCGCGTTCGGTTGCTCTTCTGCAGCGTCCTTCTCGCCAGCGGCCTGACGCTGGCCGGTCCCGCGCGGGCCCAGGACGCCGGCCCCCTCGTCGTGTCGGGGCAGGTCAACGGCATCATCAACCCCCTGAGCGCCGGTTATGTTGAGCGACTGATCGACGAGGGGGAGCGACGAGGCGCCTCAGCCGTGGTGCTGCGGCTCAATACGCCGGGTGGGCTCGACACGTCAATGCGCCAGATCATCTCACGCATTCTGAGCTCTAACGTCCCGGTGATCACGTACGTCTCGCCGGCTGGGGGTCGGGCCGCGTCGGCCGGCGTCTACATCACCTATGCCTCGCACATTGCCGCGATGCACCCGAACACGAACATCGGCTCCGCCACGCCTGTTGCACTGGGCGAGAACGGCGAAGCGCAGATGTCGGACGAGATGAAGGGCAAGGTTCAGAACGACGCGGTCGCCTACATCAAGAGCCTGGCGGCCCAGCGCGGGCGCAACGCGGAGTGGGCTGAGCAAGCCATCCGCCAGCAGGCCAACGTCACCGCGAGCGATGCCCTGTCTGCGCACGTCGTCGACATCGTGGCGCCCGATCTCGCATCTCTTCTGAGCCAGGCCGACGGCCGAACAGTCCAGACCGGCGCCGGGCCGGTCGTCCTGCACACCGCCCAGGCGCGCGTCGAGGCGGTGGACATGAACCCGGTGGAGCGGCTGCTCCACGCAGTCACCGATCCGACTATCGCGTACATTCTGCTGAGTCTCGGCAGCCTCGGCCTGATGCTGGAGCTGTACAACCCGGGCCAGGTCATACCCGGGATCGTCGGCGTCATCTGTCTGCTGCTCGCCTTCTACGCCCTCGGCACCCTGCCGGTGAACTACGCCGGCCTGCTGCTGCTGCTGTTCGGCGTGGTGCTCTTCGTGCTCGAGGCGTACACGCCGTCACACGGCGCGCTGACCGTCGGCGGCGGGGCGGCGTTCCTGGCCGGCTCGCTGCTGCTGTTCAACGCGCCGGATGCGCCGTATCTCCAGGTCTCCATCGCCGCGATCGCCGCCGTGACCGCGGTCCTGGTGACGTTTGGCTTCGTGGTGGTAGGACTGGCGGTCGGGACGCGCCATCGCAGGGTCACGACCGGACGGGAGGGTCTGCTCGGCCAGGTTGCCGAGGTGCGGCGTGCGCTCGACCCGGAGGGCATGGTGCACGTTGAGGGCGAGCTGTGGCAGGCGGTGACCGAGGGGCGACGTGTGGAGGTGGGCGAGCGTGTGCGCATTCTGGCCGTCGACGGCCTGAGGCTGAGTGTGACGCCGGAGAGTCCGAGGCCGGGCGTTAGAGCAGCACGCCCAGCCGAGCCAACGGCCGTTGAGGCGGTCCCCGCCACGCAACAGCCACGCCCAACGGCCGCCGCCGGCTGAGCGGCAGCCGCGCCTCGTTGCGAGCGCACACCGTTGATCCCCCCGGCTCCAGAGGGCCCAGGTCGGATCCAGTGGGCCTACAGAGTCAGCCATCGGGCATCGACAGGCCGCGTCACAAGAGCCCGCTGAACCCTGTGCTATTCTTGACTTCAACGCCGCCCCACTCCTTCCGGAGGTCTGCCAGTGACGATCGTCGCGGATGTTCGAGGCCGCCAGGTTCTCGACTCGCGCGGTAACCCGACCGTCGAAGTAGAGGTTGAGCTTGAAGATGGCGCCGTTGGACGCGCTATCGTTCCGTCCGGTGCCTCGACTGGGGCACACGAGGCTGTTGAGCTACGCGACGACGACGCAGCCGTCTACGGCGGCAAAGGTGTGCTCACGGCCGTCACGAACGTGAACGACACGCTTGGTCCTGCCATCGTTGGATCGGATATCCTGGACCAGGCCTCCATCGACCTGCAGCTCCTCGAGCTGGACGGTACGCCCAACAAGAGCCGGTACGGCGCCAACGCCATTCTCGGAATCTCACTCGCCTGCGCGCATGCTGGCGCCGCGTCCCTGAACGTTCCGCTCTATCGCTACCTGGGCGGCGCGGGCGCTCGCACCCTGCCCGTCCCGATGATGAACATCCTCAATGGCGGGAAGCACGCCGAGAACTCGGCCGATTTCCAGGAGTTCATGGTCCTGCCAGTCGGCGCGACCTCGTTTGCGCAGGCGCTCCAAATGGGCACTGAGGTCTATCACGCGCTGCGGCGGGTGCTGCGCGAGCGCGGCATGAGCGTCAGCGTGGGCGACGAGGGCGGCTACGCGCCAAGCTGCGCCACGAACCGCGAGCCACTGGAGCTCATCACCCAGGCGATCGAGCAGGCGGGCTACAAGCCTGGCACGGAGATCGCGCTCGGCCTGGACGTGGCCGCGACCGAGCTGTACCAGGACGGCACGTACCACTTGCCGCGGGAGGGCGCCTGTTTCACCTCAGAGCAGCTCGTGGACTACTACGCCAGCCTGGTGGACGCGTTCCCGATCATCTCGATCGAAGACGGGCTCTCCGAGGATGACTGGGAGGGCTGGGCGGTCCTGACGGGGCGCCTGGGCAAGCGCGTGCAGCTCGTCGGCGACGACCTCTTCGTCACCAACCCGGAGCGGCTGCGGCGCGGCATCGAGCAGCACGCGGCGAACTCCATCCTGGTCAAGGTCAACCAGATCGGCTCGCTCACTGAGACGCTGTCCGCCATCGAGACGGCGCGCCGGGCGCGCTATACGGCGGTCGTCTCGCACCGCTCGGGCGAGACCGAGGACACGACGATCGCGGACCTGGCTGTGGCCACGAACGCTGGCCAGATCAAGACCGGCGCGCCCGCGCGCAGCGAGCGAGTCGCCAAGTACAACCAGCTCCTGCGCATCGAGGCGCAGCTCGGAAGCGGCGCGCTCTACCCCGGGCGAGACGCGTTCTACAGTATCGGCTAGCACGGCACACCCGCGGCAGGAGAAACCGGGGCGGCTGTATTCGGAAGGAGGCAGCGATGGCTGCGAAAGTAGGGATCAACGGGTTTGGTCGAATCGGACGCCAGGCGCTCAAGGCGATCCTCGAGCGCCATGGAGACGAGGTCGAGGTGGTTGGTATCAATGACCTGCTCGACACGAAGACCAACGCGCACCTATTCAAGTACGACTCGAACTACGGCGTCTACCCGGGCACGGTCGAGGCGCGCGAGAACAGCATCGTGATCGACGGCCGCGAGATCGCTGTCAGTGCTGAGCGCGAGCCGGGCAAGGTGCCGTGGGGCACGTGGGGCGCTGACGTGGTCATCGAGTCCACCGGTTTCTTCACCGACGCCACGAAGGCCAGAGACCACCTCGCAGCGGGAGCGAAGAAGGTCATCATCTCGGCGCCGGCCAGGAACGAGGACATCACGATCGTCCTCGGCGTGAACGGCGACAAGTACGACCCGGCCAAGCACAACGTCATCTCCAACGCCTCCTGCACCACGAACGGCCTGGCGCCCGTCGCCAAGGTGCTGTTCGACCGCTGGGGTATCGAGAAGGGCCTGCTGACCACGGTCCACGCCTACACGAACTCCCAGCGCCTGCTGGACCTGGCGACCAAGGATCTGCGTGACGCCCGCGCTGCGGCGTTGAACATCGTTCCCGCCGCCACCGGCGCGGCCCGCGCCGTCGGCCTCGTCATCCCCGAGCTGCAGGGGCGGTTTGGCGGCATGGCGTTCCGCGTGCCGGTCTCCACCGTCTCCGTGATCGACTTCACGGCGGTACTTGGCAGGAACGTCACGGTGGATGAGATCAACGCCGCGATGAAGGAGGAGGCGGAAGGTACGCTGAAGGGCATCCTCCAATACACCGAGGAGCCGCTGGTCTCGAGCGACCTGAAGGGCAACACCAACTCGTCGATCTTCAGCGCACTCGAGACGCTGGTCGTGGGCGGGAACCTGGTGAAGGTCTGCTCCTGGTACGACAACGAGTGGGGCTACGCCTGCCGGATCTCCGATCTCACGGCCAGGGTGGGCGTGAGCCTGGGAGCGGCGGCCGCCCGCGCCTGAGGTCCCGACACCGGGAGCGTCTCCAGGAGAGATGGCGCACGGAAGGGGCGGGTGCCAACCCGCCCCTTCCGTGCGCCGGGGGCGCTCGTTCGCGAGGAGACCGGCATGAACAAACGAACCCTGCGCGACCTGGACGTTCGTGGCAAGACCGTGCTCGTCCGGGTCGACTTCAACGTACCGCTCGACAAGAAGACACGGCAGGTCACCGACGACACGCGCCTGCGCGCCTCGCTCCCGACGATCGAGGCCCTCCAGGACGCGGGCGCCAAGATCGTCCTGATGTCCCACCTCGGCCGGCCGGACGGGCAGGTCAAGCCGGAGCTGAGCCTGGAGCCCGTTGCCGCCGAGCTGTCGAAGCTGCTCGGCCAGCTGGTGGAGCTGGCGCCCGACTGCGTTGGGACGGAGGTCGAGGCGGCGGTCAAACGGCTCCAGCCAGGCCAGGTCCTGCTGTTAGAGAACCTCCGCTTCCACGCCGAGGAGGAGCAGAACGCCAGCGGCTTCATCGACCAGCTTGCCCGCTTGGGCGACGTCTACGTGAACGACGCCTTTGGTACGGCCCACCGCGCGCACGCCTCGACGACCGGGATCGCGACACGGCTGCCTTCCGCCGCCGGCCTGCTGCTCGAGCGTGAGCTGGACGTCCTGGGGCGGATCCTCGAGGATCCCGTACGTCCCCTGGTCGCGATCATCGGGGGCGCCAAGGTCTCGACCAAGCTGGCCGTGCTAGAAAGCCTCATCGGTCGGGTGGACGCGCTGCTGATTGGCGGCGGCATGGCCAACACGTTCCTCAAGGCCCGTGGCCTGGAGATTGGACGCTCCCTGGTCGAAAACGACCTCGTGGGCACCGCGCGGGACCTCGAGCAGCGGGCGCGAGATCGCGGCGTGAAGCTGCTGCTCCCGCTGGACGTCGTGGTGACCGACCGGGTCGAAGTGGGAGGCTCGACCATGTCGGTCGCGGCCGATGCGGTGCCCAGCGACCGGGCGATCGTGGACATCGGCCCGCGGGCGGTCGAGCAGTACGGCGAGGCGCTGACCGGCGCGGGAACGATCTTCTGGAACGGCCCGATGGGTGTGTTCGAGATCCCAGCGTTCGCGGCCGGCACACGAGCCATCGCCGAGAAGCTGGCCTCGTCCGGCGCGGTCACGGTGATCGGCGGCGGCGAGTCGGTCGCGGCGGTCGAGCAGATGGGGCTGGCGGACCGAATGACCCACATCTCCACCGGCGGAGGTGCCGCGCTGGAGTTCCTCGAAGGCCGGGAGCTGCCGGGCGTCGCCGCCCTGCGGGACAGATCGTAAGTTGGGAGGACAGCATGCGTACGCCAGTCGCCGCCGGCAACTGGAAGATGAACACGACCCTGCCGGAGGCGCGCGCCCTGGTTGAGGCGATGCTTCCGGGCCTGCGCGCGGTGGATAGCGTGGAGACGGTGTTATGCCCGCCGTTCGTCTCGCTCGCCGCCGTGCGCGATCTGGTGGCAGGCTCCAATGTGCGGGTTGGCGCCCAGAACCTGTTCTACGAGAAGAGCGGCGCCTTCACCGGCGAGGTGAGTCCCGCCATGGTGAAAGACCTGGCGGACCTGGTGGTTCTCGGCCACTCGGAACGACGCCAGCTCTTCGGAGAGACGGATGAGATCGTGGGCCGAAAGATACGCGCGGCAGCCGAAGCCGGTCTCGAGCCGATTCTCTGCGTGGGCGAAGATCTCAGCCAGAACGAGGCGGGCGAGACCGAGGCGGTCGTGAACCGCCAGGTCCGCGCGGCGCTCCAGGGCCTCTCAGAGATCCCCGGACTGATTGTCGCCTACGAGCCGATCTGGGCCATCGGAACCGGTCGGGCGGCGGAGCCCGAGGGCGCGAATCGGACCATCGCCCTCATCCGCTCGGTCCTGGCTGACTGCCTGGGCGCGCAACTGGCGCAGGCCACCCGCATTCTCTACGGTGGCAGCGTCACCCCGACAAACTTTCCGGCCTTCATCGCTCAGCCGGAGATTGACGGAGCGCTCGTTGGAGGCGCCAGCCTGAAGGCGGATCTCTTTGGCGAGATCGTCCGCCAGGCTGCGCAAGAGGCGGGGGGATAGCAGCCAGGACGGCTGCTCCTCCCCGCGCGTACAATCTGCTCGACGCCGCGTTCGCCCGGCCCGGGGCGCCGAGCCCTGGCTTCGCTGCTAGGCGACGCCCAGCATGCGCAGCACCACCACGGTGTCGACGATTCCGCCGATCAGCGAAAGGATGTCTACGTCAACCACCTCCTTCTGTTATGGCGACCGTTGATGCTCCGCTCTTCAGACCGCGAGCCGCGTGCCTGACGGCGACCGGGCCGATGGGATGACTCCCCAGATCTACTGGGTGCTGCTCAGTCTGGCGCCCGGGCTCGGACCTGTCCGAATCAAGCGGCTGATCGAGTTCTTCGGCGAGCCGGAGGCGGCGTGGCGCGCGCCGGAGTCGGCGCTGCTGGCGGCTGGGCTCGATCGCCGGACGATCGAAGGCATCGTGGCGTCGCGCAAGAAGTGGGTGCCGGAGCGCGTCTGGGAGCGACTGACGGGTCTCGGCGCGAAGGTCGTCACGCTCGGCGACGGAACGTACCCCGTGTTGCTGCGCGAGATTCCCGACCCGCCGGTCGTCCTGTACTACAGGGGTTCCATCGAGCCGGCCGACCGCTTCTCGGTGGCGGTGGTTGGGACGCGCAAGGCGACGTCATACGGTCGGCAGGCCGCTGGCGTGATGGCAACGGAGCTGGCCCGGGCTGGCGTGACGGTGGTCAGCGGCCTGGCGCGCGGGATCGATGGCGAGGCGCACAGCGCGGCGCTGCGGGCCGGCGGGCGAACGATCGCCGTGCTGGGGAGCGGGCTCGATCGGATCTACCCGAGCGAGCACCAGGGCCTGGCCCGACAGATTGCCGAGCGCGGGGCGGTGGTGACAGAGTACCCGCCCGGCACGAAGCCGGACGCGGTGAACTTCCCCCGGCGCAACCGGGTGATCGCCGGCCTCTGCCTGGCGACGCTTGTCGTGGAGGGGCAGGCGACGAGCGGCTCGATGATCACCGCGCTGCTCGCGCTGGAGCAGGGGCGCGACGTCTACGCCGTTCCGGGTGAGATCTTCAGTCCCGCCGCCGAAGGCCCATTGCGGCTAATTCGCGACGGCGCCAAGCCGGCTATTTCGCCCGAGGATGTCCTGGAGGACCTGAACCTCACTGCCGCGGTCGAATCGCGCGAGATCGTCGAGGCGATCCCAGCCGATCCCACCGAGGCGGCCGTGGCGCGAGCCCTGGCCGCGGAGGCGCTCCACGTGGACGAGATTGCTCGGACGGTGGAGCTGCCAATGAGCCAGGTCTCCGCCGCGTTGCTGCTCATGGAGCTGCGCGGCCTGGTGAGGCAGGTTGGCGCCGGCACGTACGCGCGCTCTTGAGAGAGGAAAGCAACGCGCTTCCTTGCACGGCACGAGCGGCCCCATGAGCCCGCTTGCGGCGCCCGGGCCTGGCGTTATAGAAATATCTCGAACACCTCGGGCGGTGCTCCCGCGGTCCGAGCCGCGCAATCTGAAGCGCGATGCCCGTCGTCCATTCGCCACCCGAGCACGTTCTACCCAGGTAGCCACACGATGCAGGGACGGCTACATTCCCCCAGAGAGGCTACAGTTTCGTGGCAGCAGGCAACCTCGTTGTTGTGGAGTCCGTGGCCAAGGCCCGGACCATCCAGAAGTTTCTTGGCAGGAGCTACACGGTACGCGCGTGCGTTGGGCACGTGCGTGACCTGCCGAAGAGCGGACTTGGCGTTGACGACAAAGGCGACTTCACCCCCCGGTACATCGTGCCCAGGGAAAAGAAGGAAGTCGTCAAGCAGCTCAAGGAGCAGGCGAAAAGCTCCAAGACAATCTACCTCGCCACCGACCCCGACCGCGAGGGCGAGGCGATCGCCTGGCACCTGGTTGCCGCGCTAGGTCTCGAGGGGAAGCCGGTTCATCGGATCGAGTTCCACGAGATCGTCAAGGACGCCGTCCTCCAGGCGTTGGCGCACCCGCGAGATATCGACCAGCGACGGGTGGATGCGCAACAGGCGCGCCGTGTCCTGGACCGGCTGGTCGGGTACCGACTGAGCCCGCTGCTGTGGCAGAAGGTCAAGCGGGGACTCTCGGCTGGCCGTGTGCAGTCCGTGGCCGTCCGTCTGATCGTCGATCGCGAGCGCGAGATCGAGGCGTTTCAGAGCGAGGAGTACTGGAGCGTGCACGCGGAGCTGACGCGCCGGGCACCCCTCGCTGCTCGCGCGAAGCTGGTGACCTTCCGGGCCGGGCTGGTCGAGCGCGACGGCCGCGGGCTCGAGCCAAAGGTCGATCTGGCAGACGAGGAGCAGGTCCAGGCGATCGTTGCCAGCCTTGAGGGAGCAGCCTACGACGTCCGGGACGTCCGACGTCGGGAGCAGCTCCGCCACCCGTCCGCGCCCTTCACCACCAGTACCCTCCAGCAGGAGGCGAGCCGCAAACTCGGGTTCACGGCCAAGCGGACGATGGCGGTGGCTCAGCAGTTGTACGAGGGCGTGGACCTCGGAAGCCGCGAGACGATAGGTCTCATCACGTATATGCGAACCGACTCGGTCAACGTGGCGGAGTCCGCGATTGCCGAAGCCCGAGCGGTCATCGCCGAGCGCTTTAGTCCCGAGATGGTTCCGACGTCGCCGCGCCAGCATCAGACGCGCAGCCGCCTGGCCCAGGAGGCCCATGAGGCCGTCCGTCCCACCTCGGCCCAGCGAGATCCGGCCCGCGTGCGGCAGTACCTGACCACCGAGCAGTTTCGGCTTTACGACCTGGTCTGGAAGCGGTTCATCGCGAGCCAGATGGCCTCGGCAGTCTTCGACGTGACCACCGTGGACGTCCTGGCGCAGACCCCCGGACAGCCGTCGTACCTCTTCCGCGCCTCGGGCTCGATTCGGAAGTTCGACGGCTTCCTGAAGCTCTACGAGGAGGGGCAGGACGACGCGGCGGCTGATGCCGAGGGCAAGCAGCGCCTGCCCGAGCTGACGGTGGGTGAGCTGCTGGACCTCGTTCAGCTCCATCCGGAGCAGCACTTCACCCAGCCGCCCCCGCGCTACTCGGAGGCGACGCTGGTCAAGGCGCTGGAGGAGAAGGGCGTCGGTCGGCCGAGCACCTACGCGCCGATTCTTTCGACCATCCAGGAGCGCGGCTACGTCCAGCGGATCGAGCGGCGCCTGCACCCGACCGAGCTGGGGACGATCGTCAACACCCTGCTGGTGACGTACTTCCCGGACGTCGTGGATGCCGACTTCACCGCCAACATGGAGGAGAAGCTCGACGACGTGGCGCGGGGTGAGCGGCCGTGGGTGCCGATCATCCGCGAGTTCTACCAGCCATTCGACCGCACCGTAACCGAGGCCGCCGAAACGGTGCCGAAGATGCGCCCGCCGGACGAGATCACCGACGAGCGGTGCGAGAAGTGCGATCGCCCCATGGCGATCAAGCTCGGGCGCTTTGGTCGTTTCCTGGCTTGCACCGGCTTTCCGGAGTGCCGGAACGCGAAGAAGATCGTCACGAAGGTCGGAGTAGACTGCCCCGAGTGCGGCGGCGACCTGGTGGAGCGCCAGACGAAGGCGCGCAAGCTATTCTACGGCTGCGCGAACTTCCCAGAGTGCAACTTTGGAAGCTGGCAGAAGCCGGTGGCCGATCGGTGTCCGGTCTGCGGCGGGCTCCAGGTGATCGCGGCAAAGGACCGGCTGCGCTGCATCAAGTGCGAGCCGCTGCCAAGCAAGGAACGCGAGAACGGCAAGGGGAGCGTCGAGCCGTCCACCGCCCCGCGGCGGACGATCAAGGCCGGAGCGAAGACCGGGGCGCGCGGCACGGCCAGGACATCGGCTCGCGGGAAGAGCGCGTCGGCAAAACGCGCCACCTCCGCTCGGACGCGCTCCGCTAGCGCAGCCAGCCCGGCCGGGCGCCGGGTGAGCTAAGGAGCGACGATGGCAACTGTTGCAGAGCGGCTGTCCCGACTGCGTGAGCGGTTCGAGGCGGCGGGGATCGAGGCGTTCTTCGTCTCTCAGCCGGAGTCGCGTTACTACCTGAGCGGGTACACCGGCTCGGATCTGCCTCCGAGAGACTCGGCCGGCTTTCTGCTGATCGCACGGGACGCGGCCTTCCTGCTCACCGACCCGCGGACGAGCGAGCAGGCGGAGAAGGAGGCGCCCGAGTACGAGGTCAAGGTCTACTCGGCGGGCGCCCGGGCGTCAGATCTGCTCAAGGAGCTGGTCGAGCGGCATGGGGTGAAGCGGCTCGGCTTCGAGGCCATCCATCTGCCGTTCAGCGTGTACCGGTCCCTTTCAGAGGCGCTGAAGGATCTGGCCGAGTTCGTCCCGACGAACGACCTGGTGGACCAGCTCCGCATCCGGAAGGACGAGGCGGAGCTGGAGCTGCTGCGCCGCTGCCAGTCCATCCTGGACGACTGCTTCGAGCACCTCCGCGGCTTCATCCGACCCGGCGTGACCGAGCGCGAAGTCGCCTGGGAGGTGGAGCGCTATCTTCGCACACACGGGGCGGATGGCACCTCCTTTCCGTCAATCATCGCCAGCGGCCCGAACTCCTCGATGCCACACGCCGTCGTGAGCGATCGCCGGATCCAGGTGGGAGAGCCGATTACGATCGACATTGGCGCGCTGCTCGGTGGCTACTGCACCGACATGACGCGCACCGTCTGCATCGGGCCCGCGCCAGAGCGTCTGAAAGAGGTGTACGCGACCGTGGTGCAGGCGCAGCGCGAGGCTGAGGCGGCCGTCCAGCCCGGTATGACGGGCCAGCAGGTCGATGCGGTGGCCCGCGATATCATCAAGGCGGCGGGCTACGGCGAGTATTTCACACATAGTCTAGGACACGGTATCGGCCTCGAAGTGCACGAGCCTCCCTGGGTCTCACCGCTCAGGGGCGATACCGTTCTAGAGCCGAACATGGTCTTCAGCGTCGAGCCGGGCATTTACATTCCCGGCTGGGGAGGCGTCAGGATCGAGGATCTCGTTGTGCTCACGTCGTCCGGCGCTCACGTCCTGCCGCGCGCTCACAAGAACCTTGAAATCACAGGAGCTAGAGGATGATTTCGACGGGCGATCTCCGTCGCGGGGTGATGATCGAGATTGACGGTCAGCTCTGCCAGGTCATGGAGTGGCAGCACCAGAAGATCGGGCGCGGCAGCGCGCAGGTCCGCATGCGACTGAAGAACATCCGCTCCGGCGCCATCTTTGACCGCACGGTACAGGCGGGTGAGAAGTGGCCGCGCGTGCGCCTGGAGCAGCGCACCGTCCAGTACCTCTACTCCGAGGATGACAACCACTACTTCATGGACCAGTCGAGCTACGAACAGTTCGCGCTGACCCGCGAACAGCTTGGCGACGCGTTCAACTACCTGATGGACGGCCTGACCATGGACGTCCTGTTCTACGAGAACGAGCCGGTCGGCGTTGAGCTGCCGATCACCCTCGAGCTGAAGGTGGAGCAGACCGAGCCGGGCTTCAAGGGTGATACGGCCACTGGCGGCACCAAGCCGGCGCGCCTGGAGACGGGGCTGACCGTCAACGTGCCGCTCTTCGTCAACACGGGCGACACGGTGCGCGTGGATACGCGGACCAACAGCTATCTGACCAGGGTGAGCTAGTGCCCGGCTTGAGGCAGGGCTGAAGCGGCTGCCAGTGAACGTTCTCGAAGTCAGCCAGGTCACCCAGCGTATCCAGGAAGTGCTCCGCGCGGACGACGTGCTACGCGGCTTCTGGGTGCGCGGCGAGATCGCCAACCTCTCGAAGTCCGCCGCCGGCCATTGCTACTTCACGCTGTGTGACGAACGGGCGCAGTTACGCGCGGTGCTCTTCCGCTCGTTTGCTCTCCGTGGCGGCGTGGTACCCGAGAACGGGGATGTCGTCGTCGCGTATGCTGAGACGGACTTCTATGAGCCCAGCGGCAGCCTGAGCGTTAAGGTCAAGCTGCTCTATCCGGAAGGGACCGGCGTTCAGCAGCTCGAGCTCGAGGCGCTGAAGCTGCGCCTGGAGGCCGAGGGGCTGTTCGATCCGGCCCGCAAGCGCTCGCTGCCGGCGTTCCCTCGCCGGATTGGTCTGGTGACGTCTGAGACGGGCGCCGTGCTCCACGACATCATGCGGGTGCTGGATCGCCGGTATCCACTGGTCGAGGTCGTGCTGGCAACGGCGACGGTGCAGGGCGAACGGGCGCCGGCCGAGATCAGCGGCGCCCTGAGCGCCCTGGTCCGCCACTCGGGGCTGGAGGAGCCGCTCGACCTGATCATCGTGGCCCGCGGCGGCGGCGACTCGACCGACCTGGCGGTGTTCAACGACGAGCGGATCGCCCGAGCGATCTTCGGCTGTCCCATTCCGGTCGTCTCTGCGATCGGCCACGAAGTGGACGTCACGATTGCCGACCTCGTGGCAGACCTGCGCGCGCCAACGCCGTCGGCCGCCGCGGAGATGGTCGTGCCAGATAGCCGCGAGCTGCGCTTCCAGGTGGTCGAACTGGCGATGCGAGGGCGCGCGGCGATGGACCGCCTGTTCGAGCGGGCCGAGTCGGCGCTGGATGAGCGGCGCGACCGATTGATGGTCTGCTCGCCACGGCTGGAGGTCGAGCGAAAGACGGCTGAGGTGCTGGCAGCGCTCAGGCGGGGCGAGGCCGCCATCCGGACAGGTCACCGCGTGGCGCTGGCGGAGCTGGACGGCCGCACGCTCCAGCTCGCGGCGCTGAGCCCGCTCAAGACGCTGGACCGTGGCTACGCCATCTGCCAGGCCGAGGATGGCCGCGTCCTCCGCTCGGTCGAGGATGCGCCAGCCGGGAGAAGAATTGACGTAACGTTACGAGACGGCGTGCTGGAGAGCCGCTCCGAAGGGCGCAAGCCGCCGAGAGAGCAGAGCGATGAGCGACAGACCGCCAACGTTTGAGGAAGCGTTCAACCGACTCCAGGCCGCGGTGGAGGCGCTCGAGCGCGGCGGCCTGACGCTGGACGAGGCGCTCGACCTGTTCGAGCACGGAATGAGCCTGGCGACCAGCTGCAAGCAGGCGCTTGACGAGGCGGAGCTGCGCCTCACGAAGCTGCTGGAGCAGCACGAGCCGCTGTTCCAGGCGGGGCTGATCGAAGAGGACTGAGCCGCTCGATGGACCGGCTGTTCGACAACAGAGTGCTGGTTGCCGCGGCGCTGGCGTGGCTCATCGCCCAAACATCGAAGCTCCTGATCCTGATCCTGCGAGAACGGCACGTCCAGCTTCGGGTCATGACCAGCTCTGGCGGCATGCCCAGCTCGCACTCTGCACTCGTGACGGCGCTGGCGACCGGCATCGGTCTGACCGACGGCGTCCACTCCACTCTGTTCGCCATCGCGGTCGTCTTTGCCGCTGTCGTGCTCTACGACGCGGCCGGCGTCCGCCGAGCGGTGAGCCACCAGGCGATGATCATCAACCGCATGCTTGAAGAGGCGATCGAGTTCCAGCGGTTCAGCGAGAAGCGGCTGCTGGAACTGCTCGGCCACACGCCGTTCGAGGTGTTCGTGGGGATGCTGCTGGGCATCGCCACGGCGCTGAGCGTCGTCTGACCGGTCGGGGTTACGGCCGTCAGTCAGTCCTGCGCCACCGCCCGCACGATCAGACGGCTGAGATACTGGCGGGTTGCGTGGTCGAACTCCCCGCCGCAGGTGATCAGGGTCAGCTCTGAGCGGTCTCCACCGGCGAAGATCTCGTCCACTGGCGCGCCCTCGGCGTCGACGTACTTGCTCCACTCCACCACGAAGATGTGATCGCCGCCCCGGTCGTCGAACACCTCGACGCTGTCGCCCGGGCTGAGATTGCGCAGCCAGCCGAACACTCGCAGTCTGCCGCCCCAGTCCACGTGGGCCGCGAGCACGACATTGCCGGGACCGCCGAGGCGATAGCCCTCAGACCACCAGGCGACGGTGTCAGGGTCAGACGGCGCGGCCATCGCTCCGTCTTCATCTTCCCCGACAGGGACGATCGTCGCGTCCACGCCGAGCTTCTCGATGACAAGCCGCGCTGGGGTGAGCCGCGCGATGGGAGTGGCAGTTAGCCCAACGTTCGCGGGCGGCACGACCGTGGCATCGGCGGCTGGCGGATCG
>JADZDV010000055.1 GCA_020850915.1 Chloroflexota bacterium
CTCCGTCCTGGAGCAGATAGGAGCGCGCGCCGTGCAGGACGCCGACCGAGCCGACGGTGAGCGTGGCGGCGTGCTGGTTCGGCTCGAGGCCCATGCCGCCGGCCTCCACGCCGACCAGCCGGACACCGGGGTCGTCCACGAAGGCGTGGAAGATGCCGATCGCGTTGCTGCCCCCGCCAACACAGGCGACGACGTAGTCAGGCAACCGGCCGAGGCGATCCAGCATCTGCTGGCGCGCCTCGGCGCCGATCACCGCCTGGAAGTCGCGCACCATCGTCGGGTAGGGATGCGGGCCAACCACCGAGCCGAAGATGTAGTAGGTGTCTCGAATGTTGGTGACCCAGTCGCGGATCGCCTCGTTGATGGCGTCTTTCAGGGTGCGGCTGCCGCTGGTGACCGAGCGCACCTCCGCGCCCATCAGCTTCATGCGGTAGACGTTCAGCGCCTGGCGACGGATGTCTTCTTCACCCATGTAGACGACGCACTCGAGGCCGAACCTGGCGCAGACGGTGGCCGCCGCGACGCCGTGCTGGCCAGCGCCCGTCTCCGCGATGATGCGGCGCTTGCCCATGTCCCGCGCCAGGAGCGCCTGGCCCAGGGCGTTGTTGATCTTGTGGGCGCCGGTGTGCGCCAGGTCCTCGCGCTTGAGCCAGATCGCGGCGCCGCCCGAGCGCTCGGCCAGCCGCTCCGCTGAGTAGATCGGCGTGGGTCGGCCGCTGTAGTCGCGATTGAGGCCGCGCAGCTCGGCCAGGAAGGAGGGATCGGCGGCGGCCTTTCTGTAGGCAGTCTCCAGCTCCGCCAGGGCCGGCATGACGACCTCCGGCACGAACTGGCCGCCGAACTCGCCGAAGTAGCCCGGCTTCGACGCCACTCTGGAGTTAGCCGGCACGGTGTACCTCCTCGACAAATCGACGGATCAAGGCTGCATCTTTCCGTTTGTCTCGCTCCACGCCGCTGGAGACGTCTACAGCCCAGGGGCGCGCCTGGGCGACCGCCTCTGCCACCGTCTCAGGCCGCAATCCGCCTGCCAGGATTGCCTGGCTGGCGATGGCCCGCACGGCGCGCCAGGGGAAGCTGTGGCCCGTCCCGCCCCAGTGGGTCGCGCTGGCGGTGTCCAGCAGCAGCCGCGCGGCGTGCCAGGCCTCGGCGCTCGCCGGCCCGTCCGGTCGGCCCTCATCATCGATTCGGACCACCTTCACGATCGGCGTGCGCACCTGACGACAGAGGTCAGGCGACTCCGTGCCGCAGAGCTGTACCAGGTCCAGGCTGACCGCGGCGGCGATCTCGTCCAGGCGGGCTGGCGTCTCGTTGACGAAGATGCCCACTGCTTGCCAACCGTTGGGTCGCTCGCGGCGGATGGCGGCGACGAGCTCCGCGGCCCGGGGGATGGTCAGCGAGCGGTGGCTGGGCGGGTAGAAGACGAAGCCAAGAAAATCCGCCCCGGCTTCGAGCGCGGCCAGGCCGTGCTCGACCTCCTGGATGCCGCAGATCTTGACCCGCGTGCGTGTCGCGCGGATCCTCGGATGGGTCCTTGCTGCGATCTCTTCAACTCTCACCGTCGGGTGCCCCCTCCACCAGCGACTGGTTCCGGCAGGCCGCGGAGCTGACGGAGGAGCCTCCCGGGGTCTTCGGCGCGAACGAGCGCTTCGCCCACGAGGATTGCCGCGAAGCCGGCCTCGGCCAGGCGGGCGGTCAGCCCTGGTTCGGAGATGCCGCTCTCGGCCACGGCAATGGTGTCGGCCGGCACACCGCTCCGGAGGCGAAGGCTGGTCTCGGGGTCCACTGTGAGGGTGTCCAGGTTGCGATTGTTCACCCCGATGACTCGGGCGCCGGCCGCCACGGCGCGGGCCAACTCCGGCGCGTCGTGGACTTCGACAAGCGCTGTGAGGCCGGCCTCCGTGGTGAGAGCCAGGAGCGTCTCCAGCTCCGGCTGAGACAGGGCGCGGACGATCAGGAGGAGGGCGTCGGCGCCGAGCGCCCGCGCCTCCCAGACCTGGTAGGGATCGACGGTGAAGTCCTTGCGGAGGAGCGGCAGGTCTACCGCGGCCCGAACGGCAGCCAGGTCGTCGTCGCGGCCGTTGAAGTACTTCTCGTCGGTGAGGACCGAGATGGCGGCGGCGCCAGCGGTCTGGTAACGACGCGCCTGGACCGGCGCGTCGAGCGTGGCGTTCAGGTCGCCCTTCGCGGGCGAGCGACGCTTGATCTCAGCGATGACCTGGAGGCCTGGAGCTGCCAGGGCGGCGGCGAACTCGCGCTGACCGGTCCTGGCGAGGGCCTGGTCGCGCACCGCCTCCAGGGGCCTTGCCCGCTTACGCGCGGCGACTTCCAGCCGCTTGTTCGCCACGATCTCTTCGAGGACGCTCACGAGGCAGGGCCCTCGGCCGATTTCAGGGCCTGGGAATAGGTCCGGACCTTCTCCAGGTGGGCGGCGACGGCGCCGCGGTCGATGAGGCTGGCGGCCGCCTCGATCCCTTCAGCCATGTTGGCGGCGATCCCAGCGGCGAACAGGCCGCCGGCGGCGTTGAGGAGGACGACGTCACGGGCGGGGCCCGGGTGGCCAGCGAGCACCTGGCTGGCCAGCTCGATATTTCGCTCCAGCGAGCCGCCGCGGACGGCGTCGCGCGGGGCGGACTGAAGGCCATACATCTCCGGCTCGATCTGCATCGGGCGAACTCCGCCATGCTCGACGAAGAAGGCGCTCGTCGGCGCGGAGATCGAGATCTCGTCGACACCGTCGCTGCCGTAGACGACGAGCGCGCGTTTGCTGCCGAGGCGGGCCAGCACCTCCGCGATACGCTCCGCCATCTCGGGGACGGCGACGCCGGTGAGCTGCATCGTGGCGCCGGCCGGGTTGGTGACCGGGCCGAGCAGGTTGAAGACGGTGCGGACGCCGATCTCGCGCCGCGGACCGATAGCATGGCGCATGGCGGGGTGGTAGATCGGGGCGAACATGAAGCCGAACCCGACCTCGCGCACCGCCTTGCCGACCTGCTCGGGGGAGAAGTCGATCGGAATGCCGAGCCCTTCCAGAAAGTCGGCGGAGCCGCAGGCGCTGGTGATACCGCGGTTGCCGTGCTTGGCAACCTTGCCGCCAGCGGCGGCGACGACCAGGGCGGAGACGGTGGAGATGTTGAAGGTATGGGCGTTGTCACCGCCTGTGCCGACGACGTCCACAACCTCGTCGCCAGCGTCCACGTGGGTGGCGTAGTCGCGCATCACACGCGCGAAGCCGGCGATCTCCTCGGAGGTCTCACCCTTCATGCGCAGCGCAACGACGAGCGCGGCGACCTGGGCGGAGGTAGCCTCGCCCTCGACGATCTCCTTCATCGCGTCCGACGCCTGGCCCTCGGCAAGATCGTGACCTTCGACGACCCGGACGATCGCTTCCCGAATAGTCATGCTGCCCCCTTGCTGGCGGCGGCGGGCTCCAGTCGGCGCAGGAAGTTTTGAAGGAGCTCCTTGCCGCCCTCGGTCAAGATCGACTCCGGATGGAACTGCACACCTTCCACCGGGTACTCGCGATGGCGCAGCGCCATGATGGTGCCGTCGGGCGCCTGGGCCGTGACCTCGAGGCAGGCTGGCAGGCTGTCGCGCTCGGCCATCAGCGAATGGTAGCGGACCGCTTGGAACGGGTTCGGGAGTCCCGCCAGGACGCCCTGGCCGGTGTGACTCACCAGGGATGTCTTGCCGTGTCGGAGCTCCGGCGCGCGGACGATGCGGCCGCCGTAGGTCTCAGCGATGCACTGCATCCCGAGGCAGACCCCCAGCACCGGCCTCTGGGGTCCGACGCGCTCGATGACCTCGTCGCAGATGCCGGCATTGGCGGGCGTGCCGGGGCCGGGGGAGATGACGATGCCGTCCACATCCATGGCGGCGGCTTCGTCGGCCGTGATGGCGTCGTTGCGTCGGACGACGACCTCGGCACCAAGCTCGCAGAGGTACTGGTAGAGGTTGTAGGTGAACGAGTCGTAGTTGTCGATCAGGAGCAGGCGCATGCTGACCCCTCCCCCAGCGCGGCCCCGCTCGAGACGCGCTGCTCCGCGGCTCGGACGGCCCGGAACATGGCGGCGGCCTTGTGGTGGCACTCCTCGAACTCCTTTGTCGGGTTGGAGTCCGCCACGATACCGGCGCCCGCCTGGACGATGGCCCGGCCGTTCTTGACGAGAATGGTGCGGATCGTGATCGCCGTCTCGAGTTCGCCGTCGAAGCCGAAGAAGCCGATCGCGCCGGCGTACGGACCGCGCTGGTCTGGCTCCAGCTCCGCGATGATCTCCATCGCCCGGATCTTCGGTGCGCCGCTCACCGTGCCGGCGGGAAAGGTGGCCCGGAGCGCCTCGATCGGCCGGACGTCGCTCCGCAGGCGGGCTGTGACGTTCGAGACGATGTGCATGACGTGGGAGTAGCGCTCGATCTCCATCAGCTTCGGGACGCTGACCGAGCCGGGCGCGGCGATGCGGCCGAGATCGTTCCGGCCAAGATCGACCAGCATGACGTGCTCGGCGCGCTCCTTATCGTCTGAGATCAGCTCCGCCGCCAGCGCATCGTCCTCCTCCGGCGTGGCGCCGCGGGGGCGCGTGCCGGCGATGGGATGGGTCGTGACGCGGCCGCGCTCGGCGAGCACCAGCAGCTCTGGCGAGGCACCGACGAGCTGGTGTGCGCCGAAGTCAAGGAAGTACATGTAGGGCGAGGGATTGATCGCCCGCAGGGCGCGGTAGATCGCGAACGGGTCTGCCCGAGTCTCCACCTCGAAGCGCTGGGAGATGACAGCCTGGATGATGTCGCCGGCGGCGATGTACTCCTTGCTACGGCGGACCGCCGCTTCGTACGCCTCCTGGCCGACGTTGCTGACCGGTCGCTCGCCCGGGCGCGCCATCGCCTCGAGGGCGAACTGACGGTCGGCGCGAGCCGGCAGCGGGCCGGCGAGGCGCTCGATCAGCGCCTCGATGCGGGACTCGGCCGCGTCATACTCCTCGCGGAGGTCGCGATCCAGGCGAACGTGGGCGATCACCTTGATCGTGCGGCGGAGGTGGTCGAAGACCAGGAGAGTGCTGACCACAAGCAGCTCGCCAACCGGCATGGCGACCGGGTCGTTGGCGGCGAGGGGCAGACGCTCGAAGAAGCGGGCGATCTCGTAGGAGAGATAGCCGACAGCGCCGCCGGCGAAGCGCGGCAGTCCGTCACTCGGGACGTACTCTTCGCCGGCCACGATGCCGTCGATTAACGCCAGCGGGTCCTCGAAGGCGAGCTGGCTGACCGCCTCGCCCTGCTTGAGGTCCGCCGTGCCGGTGGCATGGAGGCGAAGCTGGGCGCTCGGAGAGGGGCCGATGAAGGAGTAGCGACCGAGATGCTCGCCGCCCTCGACGCTCTCGAGCAGGAAAGACGGCCCGTCAGCCACCTTCAGGTAGGCGGAGACGGGAGTCTCCATGTCGGCCAGGATCTCGCGGTAGACCGCCACCCGCGCCGGGCGGCTGGCCAGCTGTTCCAGGTCGGAAAAGGACGGCTGTATCATGACGCCTCCCCTGACGATCGGCCGGAGCAGGTGCTGCCCGTCCGGCTGGCGGTGACGTGCCCAGGCTGGTTCACAGTGCGCCCTCGCGGAGCTTCAAGCCTCGCTCTTCCGAGAAGTAGTTGATGCGCATGGCCTCGCGCATGCGGGCCAGGGTGTCCTCGGCCTCACGGCGGGCCTTGCGGCTGCCCTCGGTGACGATCTGGTCGATCAGGCCCGGCCGCTGCTGGTAGAGGGCGCGACGCTGACGGATCGGGTCGAGGAAGCGGTTCAGAGCGTCGGCCAGCTTGCGCTTGACCTCGACATCGCCTACCGTGCCGCGGAGGTAGCGCTCCTTGAGGTCGTCAACCTCAGCCGTGTCGCGGTTGAAGGCGTCGTGGTAGATGAAGACCGGATTGCCCTCGACGTGGCCGGGATCGGTGGCGCGGAGGCGGGTGGGGTCCGTGTACATGCCGCGGACCTTGCGGGTCACCTCGTCAGGGCTGTCCGAGAGCATGATCGTGTTGTCAAGGCTCTTGGACATCTTGGCCTTGCCGTCTGTGCCGACCAGGGTGGGCACCTCGCCGATCAGGGACTCCGGGATTGGGAAGACGTCGCCGTACAGCTCGTGGAAGCGGCGCGCGATTTCGCGGGTGACCTCGAGATGGGAGGCCTGGTCTTTGCCGACCGGCACGAGGTTAGCGCGGACCATCAGGATGTCGGCCGCCTGGAGGACCGGATAGGAGAGCAGGCCGAGGGAGGCTGTCTCGAGCTTCAGGTCGCGGACGACTTCCTTCAGAGTGGGGACGCGCTGAAGGCGCGGGACGCTGACGAGCATCGAGAAGAGCAGGAAGATCTCGGTGACCTCCGGCGCGAGCGACTGGAGGTAGATCGTGCTGCGCTCGGGGTCGATCCCGACGGCCAGGTAGTCCAGAACCAGCTCGCGGATATTGGCGCCGACGCTGCTCGGGTCTTCGTAGGCGGTCGTGAGGGA